>QHSB01000039.1 GCA_003220335.1 Candidatus Rokuibacteriota bacterium | reverse complement strand
CGCCGTCTGCGCCGCGAACGGCGTCGACTTGCGCGAGCCCTTGAAGCCCGCGCTCCCGGCGCTCGACCACGACACCACGTTGCCCGTCTTGTCGGTGAGCGTGACGATCGTGTTGTTGAACGTCGCCTGGATGTGGGCGACGCCCGTGCGCACCTCGCGCCGCTCTTTCCGCTTGCCGCCCTTCTTGCGCGGCGCCGGCTTGCCCTGCGTCTGCTCCGCCATGATTTACGCTCCCGCCTTCGGCGCGGCCGCCGCCGGGGCGGCCGGCGCGGCCGCCGCGACCGGCTTCTTCTTGACCATCACGCCGCGGGTCTTGCCCTTGCGCGTGCGGGCGTTGGTGTGCGTGCGCTGGCCGCGCACCGGCAGGCCGCGGCGGTGGCGGATGCCGCGGTAGGACCCGATGTCCATGAGGCGCTTGACGTTCATCGAGATCTCGCGCCGCAGGTCGCCCTCGACCTTCAGCTCGCGCTCGATGATCTCGCGTACCCGCGCCGTCTCCTCGTCCGTCCACGCCTTGACGCGCTTGTTGCCGTCGACGTTGGCCTTCTTGAGGATGTTGATCGCGGTCGGCTTGCCGATCCCGTAGATATACGTGACCGCAACCTCGCCCCGCTTCTCCCTCGGCAGATCCACGCCCGCCACTCTCGCCATGTTCCTCTCTCCGTCTCTGTTCGAGCGGCGGCTTTGCCGCCGCAATCCGATCCTGAGGGAGGCATCGGAGGGGGCCACCCGGGCCCCCTCCGAAGCTCTCTCGCTACCCCTGCCGCTGCTTGTGCCGCGGATTCTTGCAGATGATCCGCACGACGCCGCGCCGCTTGACGATCTTGCAGTGCTCGCAGCGCACCTTGATCGATGGTCGGACCTTCACAGACTCGCCTCGCCTTCGGCTGCGGCTCGCACTCCCATCACAGACTCGCCTCGCTTCTCACAGCGTCGCCTCGCCTTCGGCTGCGGCTCCTGAAACGGGCTGCGGCTCGCACTCCCACCATTTCTCTCCTACTTGAACCGGTACGTGATCCGGCCGCGCGTGAGGTCGTACGGCGACAGCTCGACCTTCACGCGGTCCCCGGGCAGGATGCGGATGAAGTTCATGCGCATCTTGCCGCTGACGTGCGCCAGCACGCGGTGGCCGCTCTCCAGCTCGACGCGGAACATCGCGTTCGGCAACGGCTCCACCACCGTGCCCTCGACCTCGATCGCGTCCTCTTTCGGCATCTACGCCACCTGGACGGTGCGTCCCGTCCGGCTCGTCAGAACCTCCGGGTCGGTGTCGGTCACGGCGATCGTGTGCTCGAAGTGGGCGGCCAGGCTGCCGTCCCGTGTCACCGCCGTCCAGCCGTCGTCGAGGACCCTCACTTCCCAGCTGCCCATCGTCACCATCGGCTCGATCGCCAGCACCATGCCCGGCCGCAGCTGCGGCCCGCGCCCCGGGTCGCCGAAGTTGGGCACCTGGGGATCCTCGTGCAGCGCGCGCCCGATGCCGTGGCCGACGAACGCCCGCACGACCGAGAAGCCGTGCCGCTCCACGTGCACCTGGACGGCGTGCGAGACGTCGGAGAGGCGCCGGCCCGGCCGGCACTCCTGGATGGCCTGATCGAGGCTCTCACGGGTGACGTCGAGCAGCTGCTGCACCTTCGGAGGCACGTCGCCGATGGCGAGGGTGAACGCGCAGTCCGCGTAGTACCCGTCCACGATACACCCGAGGTCCAGGCCGACGATATCACCCTCCTGGATGCGGCGGTGGGCCGAGGGAATCCCGTGCACGACCTCCTCGTTGATCGAGATGCAGACGGTGGCCGGGAAGCCGCGGTAGCCCTTGAAGGCCGGCTTGGCGCCGCGCGCCGCGATGAAGCCCTCCACGTCCTCGTCGATCTCGAGCGTCGACAGGCCCGGCTTCACGAAGCCGCGCAGGTGCTCGATGACGTCGGAGAGGACATGGCCGGCCGTGCGCATCAGACCGATCTCACGGGCAGACTTCAGCTCGATCACGCCCGTGCCCCCGCCGCCGCGCCGCGGATGGCGCCGCGAATGGTCTCGATGGGGCCCTCGCCCGGCACCGAGACGAGCAGGCCCCGGCCACGGTACCAGTCCAGCAGCGGCGCCGTCTGCCGCGCGTACACGCCGAGGCGGTGGCGCACGGTGGCCTCGCTGTCGTCCTCGCGCTGGTAGAGCTGGCCGCCGCAGCGGTCGCAGATGCCGGCCTTCGCCGGCGGCGCCGACACCAGATTGAAGGCGGTCTGGCAAACGCGGCAGACGCGGCGGCCGGTCAGGCGGCGAAGCAGCTCGGGCTCCGACACGTCGAAGTACACGACGCGCTCGAGCGGCTGGCCGAGATCCTTCAGCAGGTGCTCGAGCCCCTCCGCCTGGGCGATCGTCCGCGGAAAGCCGTCGAGCAGGAAGCCCCGGCCCGCGTCGGGCCGCCGCAGGCGCTCGGCGATCATCCGGATGATGACGTCGTCCGGCACCAGCGCGCCCTTGTCCATGTAGCCCTTGGCCTCGCGGCCGAGCGGTGTGCCGGCGGCCGCGGCGTCGCGCAGCATGTCGCCGGTGGCCACGTGCGGCACGCCCCACTCGCGGGCGAGCTCGCGGGCCTGGGTCCCCTTGCCTGCGCCGGGCGGTCCGAGGAAGGCGACGCGCACGCTCAGCTCCTCGAAAACGCGCCCGACCGCGTTCGGGACTTCTTGAGGAAGCCTTCGTAGTTGCGCATGAGCAGGTGAGACTCCATCTGCCGCACGGTGTCGAGCGCCACGCCGACGACGATCAGCAGGCTCGTGCCGCCGAAGTAGAACGGCACGTTGAACCAGCGGATCAGCATGTCCGGCAGCACCGAGATCAGGGCCAGGAAGAGGGCGCCGGGCAGCGTGATACGCGTGAGCGTGCGGTCGATGTACTCCGCGGTCTTCTTGCCCGGCCGCACGCCGGGGATGAAGCCGCCGTACTTCTTCATGTTGTCGGCCAGGTCGATCGGGTTGAAGACGATGGCCGTGTAGAAGTACGTGAAAAACACGATGAGACCCATGTAGAGCAGGGTGTAGGTCAGCCGTCCCGGCGACAGCGCGTCGGAGATCGTCTGCATCCACGGATGCGGCACGAAGCGCGTCAGCGTGGCCGGAAACAGGATCAGCGACGACGCGAAGATCACGGGAATGACGCCGGCCGTGTTGATGCGCAGCGGGATGTGCGTGGACTGGCCGCCGTAGACACGGCGCCCCACCACGCGTTTGGCGTACTGCACGGGGATCTTGCGCTGCCCCTCCTGCATCAGCACCACGGCCGCGGTGACGAGCACCATGGCCCCCACGATGATGGCGAAGGTGAACAGGCTCAGTTCGCGGTTGACGATCAGCGTGTAGGAGGCGGCCATGGCCGAGGGCAGGCGCACGGCGATGCCCGCGAAGATGATCAGCGAGATGCCGTTGCCGACGCCCTTCTCCGAGATCTGCTCGCCGATCCACATGATCAGCGCGGTGCCGGCGGTGAGCGTGATCATGGTGAGCAGCCGGAAGCCCCAGCCGGGGTTCGGCACGATGGCCACGCCGTCGGGCTTCATGGACTCCAGCCCGTAGGCGATGCCGAGCGACTGCACGATCGAGAGCACGATCGTCCCATAGCGCGTGTACTGCGTGATCTTCTTGCGCCCGGCCTCGCCCTCCTTGGCCAGCCGCTCGAGGGCGGGGATCACCACGGTCAGCAACTGCAGGATGATCGACGCCGAGATGTACGGCATGATCCCCAGCGCGAAGATCGACAGCCGGCGCAGGTTGCCGCCGGAGAAGAGGTCGACCATCCCGAGCAGCGTGTTCTGTGCCTGGTCGAACACGCGCGCCAGCGCGTGCCCGTCGATGCCCGGCGTCGGCACGTGGGCGCCGATCCGGTAGGCGATGAGCAGACCGGCCGTGATGAGGACGCGACGCTTCAGCTCGGGGATCTTGAAGACGTTCTGGAAGCTGGCGAGGCCTTCGATCACGAGGCCGATACCTTCTTGGCGTCCAGGACTTCCACGCGCCCGCCCTTGGCCTCGATCTTGGCCTTCGCCGACTCACTCACGGCGTGCACCCGCACCGTCAGCGCGTGCTCGACCTCACCGCCGCCGAGCACCTTGACCCGTCCGCGCGCGCCGTTCTTGATCAGGCCCGCCTTCACCAGGCCTTCGGGATCGACCACGGCGTTGGCGGCGAACGCGCCCAGGGACTTGAGGTTCACGATCGCGTAGTCGTCACGGCCGCCGTACGGCAGAAAGCCGCGCTTGGGCAGCCGGCGGTAGAGCGGCATCTGCCCGCCCTCGAAGCCACCGTGCTTGCCGCCGCCGGAACGCGCGTTGTGACCCTTGTTGCCCTTGGTCGACGTCTTGCCGTGGCCGGATCCCGGCCCGCGTCCCACGCGCTTGCGGGCCTTCACGGCCCCCGGCGCCGGCCGGAGGTCACTGAGCTTCATGGCTCACCTCCAGCACGTGCGGAACGGCCGCGATCATGCCGCGGATGGTCGGCGTGTCGTCGTGCTCGACGGCCTGGTGCATGCGGCGCAGGCCGAGGGCCTTCACCGTCGCCTCCTGCGTGGGCGAGAGACCGATGAGGGACCTCGTCAGCGTGATCTTAAGCTTCTTGCCGGGCACCGGCCGTCTCCTCCATGCCACCGTCGACGATGCTCTTGCGCCGCGTGGCGTGCAGATCTTGAAGCCGCTTGATGCGACGGAGCGCGTCGATGGTCGCCTTCAGCACGTTGTGCGGATTGTTCGTGCCGAGCGTCTTGGTGAGGATGTCCTGGATGCCGACAGCCTCGAGCACGGGCCGTACGGCGCCGCCCGCGATGACACCGGTCCCCGGCACCGCGGGCTTCAGGAACACCCGCCCGGCGCCGAAGTGGCCGGTGATCTCGATGGGAATCGTGGTGTCGCGCAGCGGCACGAAGATCAGATCCTTCTTCGCGTGCTCGACCGCCTTGCGGATGGCCTCCGGCACCTCGTGGGCCTTGCCCAGCCCCACGCCCACGTGACCGCGCCCATCGCCCACGACGACCAGCGCCGTGAACGAGAAACGCCGGCCGCCCTTGACCACCTTGGCCACGCGGTTGATGGAGACCACACGGTCGTTGAGCTCCAGCACGCTCGGATCGATCTTCGCTTCGGCCACTCGGTTCCCCCCCCTGCTCCGTTAAAAGGTGAGGCCGCCGGCGCGCGCGGCATCCGCCAGCGCCTTCACCCGGCCGTGATACTTGTAGCCACCGCGATCGAACACGACGCTCTGGATGCCGGCCGCCTTGGCCCGGTCGGCCAGCAGCGCGCCGACCGCCTTGGCGGCGGCCACGTTGCCGCCGGTTTTGTGCTGCTCGAGGAACGTCTTGCTGCGGCTGTCCGCCGCCAGCACCGTGCGCCCCGCGTCGTCGTCGACGAGCTGCGCGTAGATGTGGCCGAGGCTCCGGAACACCGCCAGCCGCGGTCGCGCCGACGAGCCGCGCAGATAGCGCCGCAGGCGGTAGTGCCGCTTGTCGCGCGGGCTGCGCCGGTCCCGGGTAATCATTTCGCGCCCGCCTTCTTGCCGACCTTGCGGCGCACGTACTCGTCGGAGTAGCGGATGCCCTTGCCCTTGTAGGGATCGGGCTTGCGCAACGCGCGCAGCTTGGCGGCCGTCTCGCCGAGCAGGGCCTTGTCGGCGCCGCGCAGCGTGATGGCCGTCTGCTTGTCGATCTCCGCCGTGATGCCCTCGGGCAGCGGGAAGATCACCGGGTGCGAGTACCCGAGCGCCAGCTGGATCGCCTTGCCCTGCATCTGGGCCCGGTAGCCGATGCCCACGATGTCGAGCTTCCGCTCGAAGCCGTCCTTCACGCCCGAGACCATATTGGCCATCAGCGCGCGCGTGAGGCCGTGCAGCGCCCGGATCTTGCGCTCGTCGTCCGGCCGTCCGATGACGAGCACGCCGTCGTTCAGCTTCACCGACAGCGGCGACGGAATGGGCTGGCTCAGCTTGCCCTTGGGCCCCTCGGCGCGCACGATGCCGTCGCCCACCTGGACCTTCACGCCCTGGGGAATCGGAATGGGTTTCTTGCCGATGCGAGACATGTCGTGCCCCCTACCACACGTAGGCGAGGACTTCGCCGCCGACCTTCTGCTTGCGGGCCTCGCGGTCCGTCACCACGCCCTTGGAGGTCGAGACGAGCGCGACGCCCATGCCGGCCAGGATCGACGGGATCTTGTCATGGGTGACGTAGATGCGCCGCCCCGGCGTGGACACCCGCACGAGGCCTGAGATCATCTTCTCGTTGCCGACGCCGTACTTGAGGTAGACGCGGAGCATGTTTTGCTTCTTGTCCTCGAGCACACGGAAGTTCTTGATGAAGCCCTCCTCCTTCAGCAGCTCCGCGATGCGGACCTTGAGCTTGCTGGAGGGGATGTCGCACTTCTCGTGCTCGGCCCGGCTGGCGTTGCGGATGCGCGTGAGGAGGTCGGCGATCGTATCGCTGTACATACCTACCAGCTCGCCTTCGTGATGCCCGGAACCTCGCCCTTGAGGGCGAGCTCGCGGAAGCAGAGGCGGCACATCCGGAACTTACGGATGTACGCCCGCGGGCGCCCGCATAGCTTGCAGCGGTGGTAGCCGCGCGTCTTGAACTTCGGCGTCCTCTGCGACTTCATGATGAGGGCGGTCTTCGCCATATCCTTATTGCTCCCTGAACGGCATGCCGAGCTGCGCGAGGAGCGCCTTGGCGTCCTCGTCGGTCCGGGCCGTGGTCACGAAGATGACGTCCATGCCGCGGACCTTGTCGATCTTGTCGTACACGATCTCGGGGAAGATGAGCTGCTCGCGCAGCCCGAGCGCGTAATTGCCGCGGCCGTCGAACCCCTTGGGCGGCACGCCCTTGAAGTCGCGCACGCGGGGCAGGGCCACGTTCACCAGCCGGTCGAAGAACTCGTACATGCGCGCCGCGCGCAGCGTCACCTTGGCGCCGATGGGCACGCCCTCGCGCAGCTTGAAGTTCGCGATCGACTTCTTGGCGCGCGTCACGATGGGCTTCTGGCCGGTGATGGCCTGGAGGTCTGCCGTCGCGAAATCCATGATCTTTGCGTTGTCGCGTCCCTCGCCCACGCCCATGTTGATCACGATCTTGTTCAGCCGCGGCACCGCCCACACGTTGGCGTAACCGCGCTCCTTCATGAGCGCCGGCACGATCGTCTTCGCGAAGGTGTCTTTGAGGCGCGCGGGGACTTGGCCCGTGCCCTTCGGCCGTCCCTTCGCGATGGCCGGTTGGGTCTCCGGCGCCTTCTCCTTGCGCGGCTGCCCCTTGGCCTGCGGCGCCTTGCCGCCCTGCGGCGCCGGCTTGGGGGCGGCGGGCTTCGTCGCGTCAGCTTTTGCCATGGCTCTAGCCCCTGTCGATCGACTCGTTGCACCGACGGCAGGTGCGAACCTTGCGGCCGTCGGTGAGAATCTTGACGCCGGTACGCGAGGGCTTGTCGCAGCGCGGGCAGACGACGAGCACGTTGGAGAGAGCCAGCGGCCCCTCCCGCTCGATGATGCCGCCCTGCCGCAGCTTCTGCGTCGGGCGCTGGTGCTTCTTGATCATGTTGACGTGCTCCACGAGCACACGTCCTTTTTCGGGAACGACGCGCAGCACCTTGCCGCGCTTGCCCCGCTCCTTGCCGGCGATGACGCCGACGGTGTCGCCGCGACGAACGTGAACGCTCTGCATCAGATGACCTCGGGGGCGAGGGAGATGATCTTGGTGAACTGCCGCTCGCGCAGCTCGCGCGCCACCGGGCCGAAGATGCGCGTGCCGACCGGGTTCTCGTCCGCCTTGATCAGCACGACGGCGTTGCGGTCGAAGCGGATGTAGGAGCCGTCCTTGCGGCGGACCTCCTTCACCGTGCGCACCACCACCGCCCGTGCCACCTCGCCCTTCTTGACGGTGCCGTCCGGCGTCGCCTCCTTGATGGCGACGATCACGGTGTCCCCCAGCGAGGCGTAGCGCTTGTTGGAGCCGCCCATGACCCGGATGCACTGCACCTTCCGGGCGCCGGAGTTGTCGGCCACGTCGAGCATGGAGCGGGGCTGGATCATTGCGCCGCCTTCACCAGAATGGAGCGGATGCGCCAGCGCTTCTCCTTGGAGAGCGGGCGCGTTTCCTCGATCACCACGCGGTCGCCCACGTGGCTCTCGTTCGCCTCGTCGTGCGCCTTGAGCTTCTTGGACACGCGAACGACCCGCTGGTAGCGCGGATGACGGAAGACCCGCTCGATCCGCACCACCCGCGTCTTCTGCATGGCATCGCTCACCACGACGCCCTCACGACTCTTGCGCTCGCCCACGGCTTACCCTTTCGCTGTCTTCTTCTTCGCCGCGGCCTTGGGAGCCTTGGCGG
>QHSB01000038.1 GCA_003220335.1 Candidatus Rokuibacteriota bacterium | reverse complement strand
CTCGGTGGCGGCACCGCGCGCGTGGCCCCGAGCACGGCCGCCGCCGGCGTGGCTGGCACCACGGCCGGCGTGCATGTGATCGGTGGCCCGCGCACGGAGGACATCGAGCGCATCGTGGACATCCTCACGCAGGACCTGGGGCTGCCGCTGCCGGCGGGCACGCGCGTCCACGTCTACACCACCCGCGAGGCGGTCCGTCGCGGGCTGGTGAAGGACGCGGCCATGGGCGAGGAGGGCGCGGACGAGCTGGCCGCGTTCGCGATCGGCATCGCGCGGCCGGGACGCGCGCTGCTCAACGGGCGGCTCGCCGGCGGCGGCGGCGGCGAATGGCTGCGGCTCGTCGCGCACGAGCTGACGCACGTCGCGCAGTTCGAGCTGGCGGGCGGCGAGGGACGCGCCGAGCAATGGCTCGCGGAGGGAATGGCCGAGCACGTCGCGTTCCAGGCGCTCGAGCGCCTCGACGAGGGCTCGCTGGCGATGCACCGTCGGGTGGCCCTCGTGCGCGTGCAGCGGCAGCCGGCATTCGCCCACGGGCGGCTCGATCTGAGCACGCTGGGCTCGCCGCGCGACTTCACGCTGCGCCATCAGCGCGAGGGTTCCGTCGAGACCTACCACCTGACGTTCCTGCTGGCGGACTACCTGATCGAGCGGCACGGCTTCGGCGCGATGGTCGAATACTTCAGCCGGCTCAAGCGCCAGCCCTCGGAGGCGGCCTTCCTGAGCGCCTTCGGCGATTCGATCGCGACCTTCGAGACGCAGGCCCTCGCCCACCTCCGGTCCGTCACGGCAGAGCCCCGCCAGAACTAGCGCATCGGCCTCCAGCGGGAGGGGCGGTCGGGCTGTTTTTCCTCGTGCGCGCGGCCCTCGCGCGCCAGCTTCTTCAGGTGCGACTCCACGGACAGCGCCGCCACCGGGTGCAGCACGGGCGCCACGTCGACGTAGATGCGCGCGACGATCGCGGGAATCGTCTCGACGCCGTCGGCCAGGGCCTCGAGGATCTGCCGCTCGCGCAGCATCCGGTGCTCGAGATACTCGGCGATCTTCGCGGGGCCGTCCTCGATGACGGGGCCGTGCGCGGGATAGATCCGCCGCACGTCCATCTGCTGCAGGCGCCGCAGCGAGTCGAGATAATCGAGCAGGTCGCCGTCGTCCGAGGGGATCACCGTCGTCGAGCCGCCGAGGATCACGTCGCCCGTGAAGAGCGCCTTCTCCTCGACGAGGTAGTAGCAGAGGTGATCGGAGGCGTGACCCGGCGTGTAGACCGGCACCAGCGTCGCGCCGTCGCCGTGGACGGTCTCGCCGGCGCGCAGGTCATCGATCGGCTCCGGCAGGTCCGCATCCTTGTGGCGCATCTTCGACACGCGCAGCCCCTTGAAGCGCGCCCGCAGCGAGCCGACGCCGCCGAGGTGGTCGCGATGGCGATGCGTGAGGATCACGCGCGACGGCTGCGTCCAGCCACGCTGGCCGAGGTAGTGCTCGAGCAGCGGGACGTAATCGGGCACGCCGGCGCCGGTGTCGATGAGGATCGGATCGCGGCGGCCGACGAGGTAGGTATTGGTGCCCGGGCCCGTCATCATCCCCGGATTGAGTCCGAGTACGCGACCGACGACGTCGCTCGGCGTGGCGGTGGTCGGAAAGGGCGCGGCCATCAGCATTGGATCATACGCCGAGGTAGCGATGCTGCACGTCCGGGCGCGCCCGGAGCTCCACCGAGGTGCCGTCCCACACCACCCGTCCCTTCTCGAGGACGTAGTGATGATCAGCCAGCCGGGTCACGGCCTCGACGTGCTTGTCGATCAGCAGAATCGACAGGCCGCTTTGCTTGAGACGCTCGAGACAGCTCCAGATCTCGGCGCGGACGATCGGCGCCAGCCCCTCGGTGGCCTCGTCGAGGATCAGCAGCGCGGGGTTCGTCATGAGGGCGCGACCGATAGAGAGCATCTGCTGCTCACCGCCGGATAGCGTGCCGCCCGGGCTGCGGGCGCGGGCGGCCAGGTGAGGAAACATGGCGAACACGCGCTCGACGGTCCACGGCCCGGCCGCGCGGCGCCGGTTGGCGGCCGTGGCGACAAGGTTCTCGCGCACCGTGAGATTCGGAAACACCTGCCGCCCTTCGGGCACGAGGCCCAGGCCGGCGCGGGCGACGCGGTAGGCCGGCAGGCCGTGGAGCGCGCGTCCGTCGAAGTGCACGCGCCCCGCCTGGATCGGTACGATGCCCATCATCGCGCGGACGGTGGTCGTCTTGCCCATGCCGTTGCGACCGAGCAGCGTCACCAGCCGGCCCGACGGGACCTCGAGACTGATACCGAACAGGACCTGGCTGAGGCCGTAGGCGGCCTCGATGCCCTCGAGCCGCAGCGTCACGCCGAGATCTCCTCGCCGAGATAGGCGCGGCGAACCTCGGCGTTGGCGCGAATCACCTCCGGCGCACCGCTGGCGATGACGCGGCCATAGACCATCACGCTGATCCGGTCGGCCAGCGCGAAGACGACGTCCATGTCGTGCTCGACCAGGACGATCGTGTGCCGGCCGCGCAGCGCGCGCAGCAGGTGCACCATACGCTGCGACTCGTCCGCCCCCATGCCGGCGACGGGCTCGTCGAGGAGCAGCAGCCGCGGCCGGGTGGCCAGCGCCATCGCGACCTCGAGCTGGCGCTGCTCGCCGTGGGCCAGCGTGCCGGCCAGCACGTCGGCGCGGTCGCCCAGCCCGACCTGCTCGAGGGTCGCGCGCGCCGGCTCGCGCAGGGCCCGCTCCGCCCTCGCCGGCGTCCAGAAGCGGAAGCTGTGGCCCGCGTGAGCCTGCACGGACAGGGCGACGTTGTCGAGCGCAGTGAACTCCGGAAAGATGCTCGTGATCTGGAACGAGCGCGCCAGGCCGCGCCGCGAGCGCGTCGGGCCGGGCAACCCGGTGACGTCCTCGCCGGCGAACCGGATCGTGCCGGCGTCGGGAGCGAGGTCGCCGGAGAGCTGGCCGATCAGCGTCGTCTTGCCGGCGCCGTTGGGCCCGATGATCGCCAGCGTCTCACCCTCGGCCACGTCGAGATCCACACCGTCGGTGGCCACGAGACCGCCGAAGCGCTTGGTGAGGCCGCGCACGGCCAGCAGCGGCTCAGCCATCGCGCGCGATCGCGCCGGGCAGCAGGCTCCAGAGGCCGCGGCGCGCGTAGAGCACGACGAGGACGAGCAGCGGCCCCAGGACGACCTGCCAGTGCACCGTCCACGCGGAGAGGATGTCCTCGAGCAGGAGGAAGACGACGGCGCCGAGGACGGGGCCGTACAGCGTGCCCATGCCGCCGAGGATCACCATGACCATGATGTCGCCCGAGCGGGTCCAGTGCATGTAGCTGGGCGTCAGATACTCGGTCTGGTTGGTGAGCAGCGCCCCCGCCAGTCCGCCGACGGCGCCCGCGATCACGAAGGCGGCGAGCTTGTAGCGGAACGTCGAGAAGCCGATGGCGCGCATGCGCGGCTCGTTGGACTTCGCGGCGCGGATCACGACGCCGAAGCGCGCGTGAACGAGACGGTGGCCCAGCGCCAGGAGGGCGACGAGCACGCCGAGGACGACGTAGTAGAAGACGTAGCCGTTCGTGAGGTCCACCACGCCGCCGAACTGGCTGCGCCGCGCCAGCCGCATGCCGTCGTCGGCGCCCCACGCATTGATGGAGATGCCGAGGTAATAGAGCATCTGCGCGAACGCGAGCGTGATCATGATGAACGACACGCCGCTCGTCCGCAGCGACACGGCGCCGATGGCCAGCGCGGCCAGCCCCGACAGCGCCATGGCCAGCGTCCACTGCACGAGGCCGCTTTCGATGCCGTAGAAGGCCGGAATCGCCACGGCGTAGGCGCCGATGCCGAGGTAGGCCGCGTGGCCGAAGCTGACCATGCCGCCGAAGCCCAGGATGAGATCGAGGCCGACCGCCGCGATCGCGAAGATCATGATCCGCCGGAACAGATCGAGATAGAAGGGCTGGTTGGCCAGCGCGGCGACCACGGGCACGAGGCCGAGCCCCAGCAGGCCGGCCACCAGCGTGAGCGCGCGCGCCCGGGAGCGCATCAGCCGCGGACGGCGGGGAACAACCCTTGGGGGCGGAAGAAGAGGACGGCCGCCATCAGGATGTAGATCAGCATCGAGGCGAGCGCGGGGCCGGCGTTGTCGGCGGCGGAGGGCCCGATGACGCTGCTCAGCGTCGGCTTGAGGAAGGCCCGCCCGAGCGTGTCCACCATGCCCACCACGACCGCGCCCGCGAGCGCGCCGCGGATCGAGCCGATGCCTCCGATGACGATGACGACGAAGACCTGGATCAGGATCTCCTCCCCCATGCCCGGCAGCACGGCATAGATGGGCCCGGCCATGAGACCACCGAGCGCGGCGAGCGCGGCGCCGAAGCCGAAGACCACGGTATAGAGCAGGCGGATGTTGACGCCCAGCGCGGCCACCATCGTGCGGTTGCTGGCGCCGGCGCGGATGAGCATGCCGAGGCGTGTGTGGGTGACGACCACGTAGAGCAGGAGCGCGACGGCCAGTCCGACCAGGATGATCACGGCGCGGTAGGCCGGATACCGGATGCCCGGCAGGAGCTGGATGTGCCCGGACAGCGCGCGCGGCACCGTCGTGAACAGCGCCGCCCGTCCCCACACGATGGCGACCGCCTCGTTGAAGAACAGGATCAGCCCGAAGGTGGCGAGGACCTGGTCCAGATGATCACGCTCGTAGAGCGTGCGAAGCGCGATCACCTCCACCAGCATGCCGACGACCAGCGTGGCCGCGAGTGCCCACACCACCGCCACCACAAAGGACCCCGTCCAGTTGAAGGCGGCGGTCGCCAGATAGGCGCCGACCATGTAGAGCGAGCCGTGCGCGAGGTTGACGAGGTTCATGATGCCGAAGACCAGCGTGAGGCCCGCGGCCATCAGGAACAGCATGACGCCGAACTGCAGCCCGTTGAGGCATTGCTCGACGACGAGAAGCCAGTTCAACGGGCGAGTACGCCTACCATTTCATCGGACACTCTTGGTAGTAGGCGTCCTTGTGGTTCTCGAAGACCGTCTTCTGGATCTGCATCTCGATCTCCCCGCTCGTACCCTTCACCGCCCGCAGCAGGTAGAAGTTCTGGATCGGGGTGTGGTTGACGTTGAACGTGAACGTGCCGCGCGTGGAGCGGAAGTCGGCCTTGCGCATGGCCGCGACCATGCCCTTCTTGTTGCCGAGGTCGCCCTTGACCGCGCGTACGGCCGAGTCGATCAGCAGGATGCCGTCGTAACTCTGGGCGCCGTAGAACGACGGCGTGTAGCCGAACTTCTTCTTGAAGTCGCCGACGTACTTCGCGTTCGCCTCGTTCTTGAGATCGGGACTCCAATAGCGCGTCTCGTAGTTGCCGAGCGCCGCCTCGGCGACCGCGGGCAGCGAGATCTCGTCGACCGTGTACACCGAGTAGAGCGGGATCTGCTCGCGCAGCCCGGCCTGGGCGTACTGCTTGAGGAACTGGATGCCCATGTCGCCGGGGTAGAACACGAAGACGGCCTTGGGACTCTTGCCGCGCAGCTGGCTGATCTCGGCCTGATAGTCCTGCTGACCGAGCTTGGTGTACACCTCGTCCACGACGCGGCCTTTGAAATAGCGCTTGAAGCCGTTGACCATGTCCTTGCCGGCGGCGTAGTTCGGCGCCATCGCGTAGACGTCGGTGAGGCCCTGGTCCTGCATGTACTTGCCCATGGCCTCGGGCGTCTGGTCGTTCTGCCACGACGTCGTGAAGTAGAGCTCGTTGCACATCTTGCCCGACAGCTCGTGCGGCCCCGCGTTGGTGCCGACCATGATGGTGCCGGCGCCGGTCACCGTGGGCGCCACCGCCAGCATGACGTTGGACCAGATGATGCCGCTGACGAAGTTGACCTTGTGCTTCTTGAGCATCTCGTCGGCGAGTTGCTTGCCGACGTCGGGCTTGCGCTGGTCGTCGCCGTAGATGACCTCGACCTCGAGCCCGCCGACCTTGCGCCCCAGGTGATCGAGCGCCAGCTCGACGGAATCCTTCATGTGCTTGCCGATGATGCCGGCCGGGCCCGAGAGCGAGGTGATGAACCCGATCTTGACGGGCTCGGCGGCGCGGGCGACCTGGCCCGCGAGCAGCCCCGCCACGAGACCGAGAACCACGCTGAGCCTCAGTGCACGCACGCTGACCTCCTTGGGTTGGCGCGGAATTCTAGCATGTCATCGAGATGACGTAGTTGCCGCTGCCCGACGAGGGCCCGTACGCGTGCACGGTGGCCTCGAACCGGCGGCCCGTCTCGATCAGCGCGCCCAGCATCATGGCGAGGTGGCGTCCGCCCATCTCGGGCTCGGCGGCCTCCGCGTAATCCGGCAGCCACGCCCACGCCTTGTCGTAGTCGCCGTCGGCCAGCAGCCGCGCGAGGCGATGATCGAGCTCTTGTTCCGCCGCGCCCGGCCACTGCTCGGGCCCGCGCACGAGCTTGTGCGACACACTGCCGCTGGCCACGAACGCCGCGCGCCGCCCGAGCGCCGCGGCCGCCCGGGCGATGTGGCGGCCCCACGCGAACGATTCGTCGAGATTCGCGGAGAGGCACACCGACACCGGCACCG
>QHSB01000037.1 GCA_003220335.1 Candidatus Rokuibacteriota bacterium | reverse complement strand
CGAGCGCTGGGATGATGTCGCGTTTTGAGGGGAGCGGGCTGCCGCGTCTTCGAGAAGCGCCCCGGGTTCCCCGGGGCGCTGCGAGCGCTGGGGGGTATGGGGGGCCATTTCGGGGCCCCCCATCTACAAAAGGTCGCGGATGGGCAGCGCCAGCGTCTCGAGCAGCCGCGCCGTCAGGCCGCGGCTCTTCCACGCCTGAAGCGTCACCCGGCGCGAGTGTGCGAGGTCGTCGCCGAACGCGTTCTCCAGCCGCTGGGCGACCGCGCGATTGTAGACGATGACGTTCAATTCGTCGTTCACCGCGAAGGAACGGTTGTCGAGGTTGGTGCTGCCGATCGTCGCCCACACGCCGTCGATGACCATCGTCTTGCTATGCAGCAGGGCCGGCAGATACTCGTAGATCTCGACGCCCGCCTTCAGCAGGTCGCCGAACTGCCTCCGGCTCGCCTGGCGCACGATGTTGTGGTCGATGGAGCCGGGCACCAGCACGAGCACCCGCACGTTGCGCCGTCGCGCCGCGATCAGCGCGTCGCGCATCCGCGCGTCGATCACGAAGTACGGGTTGGTGATGTGGATCGAGCGCCGCGCGGAGTTCACCGCGAGCAGGAACGTCGTGTACATCGCGAAGCTGCCCGCCGCGGGCGAGCTCTTGACGACCTGCGCATAGACCTCGCCGCTCGGCTCGATGGGCCGCGGGAAGTACGGCTCGCCGCCGAGCACGACGCCGGTCGCCTCCAGCCAGTTCTCGACGAAGGCCGCCTGGAGATATTCGACGGCCGGGCCCTGGATGCGGACGTCGGTATCGCGCCAGTGATGCTCGATGCGTCCGTTGCCCATCCACTTGCGGCTCACGCCCGAGCCGCCCGTGAAGCCGACGCGGCCATCGACCACCAGGATCCGCCGGTGGTTGCGGTTGGAATACCGGCGAAAGATGTACTGCGTCAGCGGACGGAACCACGCCACGTGGCAGCCCGAGCGTGACATGGTGTCGGCGTATTCTCTCGGCATGCTCAGGGCCCCGAAGGCGTCGAGCAGAACGTTCACGCCAAGGCCCGCGCGGCACCGCTCGGCCATGCTCTCGGCGAGGTCACGGGCAATGGGACCGTCCTCGTAAAAGTATTGCGCATAGGTGATCGTACGTTGCGCGCCACGGATCGCTTCCAGCATGGCAGGAAAAATCTGCTCGCCGTTCAGCAGCAGGTCGGCCCGGTTGCCGCCCACGATCGGCGCCGAGGCGTAGGCCTCAAGGGTCGGAAAAAACGACGGCTCCCCAAGGGCCAGATTCGGCATCGCTATGTGCGGATGCACCCGGGCACAGGCCGGGGCCAGGAAGACGACGAGCAGGATCGGCAACAAATGCGGGAGCGATCGGTGGCGCATCGTTTGCTCGGCTGCTCTCAGGATACTTCGATGTTGGAAGGAATGCTCCTGCTGCTCCTCGCCCTCGGCGGCGGCAAACCAGGCTCACCGTCGGCCTCGGTGGCCTCGGCCGCCACGGCCGAGCCCGTCGCCGGCGTCTGGCGGGGAACCTGGGAGACCCCGGGGGCGGACAAGCCCGTACCCGTCGAGGCGATCGTCAGCGCGCCGTCCAAGGAGGGCCGGCTGCTCGCCGTTTTTGCGACCGGCACCGGCCGCGCCAAGCGTGCGACGCGCGTGACGGGACATCTGGAGCCGGACGGCGCCCGGTTCGCGCTGCCCGGCGGGGGAACACTGCGATTGGCCGCCGCCTCGGCCTCGCGACTGATCGGCGTCGTCCGGGGTGTTGGGACACAGAGCCCGACGCCTGGAGACGGCACGCTGGAGTTGGCCCGGGTTCGTCGGTGATCCAGCTGTTTCGGATCCGGGGCATCCCGGTCCGCATCGACGCCGGCTGGCTGCTGATCTTCGGTCTCGTCACCTGGAGTCTCGCGTCCGGCTACTTCCCGCACGTGCTGCCCGCGCGGTCCGCCGCCGCGTATTGGCTGCACGGCCTGCTCGCTGCCGCTCTGCTCTTCGGCTCCGTGTTCCTGCACGAGCTGTCCCACGCGCTGGCCGCACTGGACCAGGGCGTACCGGTGGGCGGCATCACGCTGCACGTCTTCGGCGGCGTCTCGCAGCTCGACGCCGAGCCGCCCACGCCGCGGGCCGAGCTGCTGATCGCCCTCGTTGGGCCGCTGACCAGCTTCGCGATCGCCGGGCTCTGCCTGGTCGCCGACCGGTTGATCGACGGCCCGGCTGCATTCCACGCGGTGGCCGGCTATCTCGTCGCCATCAACCTCGTGGTCGGCATCTTCAATCTGGTGCCCGGCTTTCCGCTCGACGGCGGCCGCGTGCTGCGTGCCACGCTCTGGTGGTGGACCGGGCGGCTGAGCGTGGCCACGCGGATCGCAAGCCGCTGCGGCTCCGTGGTTGCTCTCGCACTGGTGGCGCTCGGGGCCTTGCGCGCGTTGGCCGGCGATCTCGTGGGCGGCCTATGGTTCGTGCTCGTCGGCCTCTTCCTGCACCAGGCCGCGCGCTCGTCCTGGGAGCTGATGCGCGTGCGCGCGCGACTCGAGCCGCTGCGCGTCGAGGACGTCATGACGCGTGCGCCGCTGGTCGCCGATCTCATCGTGCCGCTCGCGGAGGCGGGCACGGCGCTGGGGGCCGAGCAGGTCGTGCGTCCGCGCGACACGGCGTGGCAGGCCTTTCTCAAGCTCGGGAAGAGCCGTGGCGGTCGCGTCGCCGTTGTCGACGGCCACGCGCTCGTCGGCGTCGTGAGCGACCGCGATCTTCAGAACGTGCTCGCGGCCCGCGACAGCCGCCGCGCCGACGCCGCGCCGCGCGCCGCGTGAAAGCGCTCGTCGCGGCCGTCGCGTTCGCGGCCGCGCTCGTGGGCGGCGCCGGCGCGCTACCGCTGCTGCTCGAGGCGCGCCTGGCCGCGCTGGCGCCCGGGGGCCTCGCCGTGTCCGGCATCCACTACAATCCGTTCAGCGGCCGGCTCACCCTGCGCGCCGTCAGCGCGCACGACGGGGCGGGCCGGGAAATCTTCCGCGCGGACGAGGTCGAGGCCACGGCGCCGATCGGTGAGCTGCTCGGAACCGCGCCGCTCACGCTGCAGCGCGTGCGCGTCGTCGCGCCACGGCTCGTGGTCGCCCCGGTGCCGGCGTTGACCCTGATCGGTCTGGGCGCGGCGGGGCCGGCCGGGCCCCCGGTGGTCATCGACGGGATCGTCGTCAGTCATGGCGCGCTCGTCCTCGAGGAACCCGGCGGCCGCGCGCTGGTGGCGCGCGACCTGACCGCCCGCCTGGATCGCCTCGCCGCGTTCCGCGACGGCGACGCCGCCTTCGCGGTGCAGACGGCTCTCTACGGCACCAACGTGTGGATCACCGGGCAGCCGGTCCGTCGTGGTGCCTACGCGCTGCGCTTCCGCGCCGAGCGGCTCGACGCCGCGGCCTTCCTCGAGGATTTCCCGCAGGCGCTCGCCGCCGCGGGCGTGCGGCTCGCGGAGGGCCGCGCCGACGTCGACGCGACGCTGGTGTTCGCGGGCTCGCGCGTGCTCGCCTCGGGTCAGGTGCGGATCGAGCGGCTCGTGGCGCGCTTCGCCGAGCCGCGCAGCGCGCCGCTGACGGCGGCCGCACTCGTGCTCGGGGTGGATCGCTGGGACCTCGCCGCGGGCGTCGGCCGCATCTCGCGCCTCGAGCTGCAACGGCCGGTGCTGACGCTCGATCGGGGCACGCCCGCGGCGATCACGTCGCTCGTAGAGTGGTTGGCCGGGCCCGACGTCACGCTGCGACGGTTGCGCATCGTGGACGGCACGATGCGCCTGCCCGGAACCGAGCGCCCGATCACGCTGCGTGGGTTGACGCTCGGCTTGCAGTCTGCCGCCGAGACCGGCCCGCGCGCGGGCTTCGTGCTGACGGCGCGCGCGGGCCTCGGTCCCGACGGCCGTCTCACGCTCGACGGCGCCCTCTCGCGTAACTTCCGCCGCGCGGAGGGCGCCGTCCGCGCGATCGGCGTCACGCTCGACGGCTGCGGCCTGGAGGACACGAGCGTCCCGCTGCCGGTTGAGGCCTCGCCGGGCGCCGTCCTCGAGGCCCTCGCGTCCGTCTGTAATGCTGGGGGCCCCGAGATGGCCCCCAGACCCCCAAACGTTCGGGGCGCCCCGGGGAACCCGGCGCGCCCCTCTGAATCGGGCCATTCGTAATGCTGGGGGCCCCGAGATGGCCCCCAGACCCCCAAACGTTCGGGGCGCCCCGGGAAACCCGGGGCGCCCCTCTGAATCGGGCCACTCATAATGCTGGGGGGCCCCGAGATGGCCCCCAGACCCCCAAACGTTCGGGGCGCCCCGGGGAACCCGGGGCGCCCCTCTGAATCGGGCCACTCGTAATGCTGGGGGCCCGAGATGGCCCCCAGACCCCAAACGTTCGGGGCGCCCCGGGGAACCCGGGCGCCCCTCTGAACCGGGCGGCCCGGATGCCCCTCTCAAACCCGGGGAGCGCCTCTAAACGTCGGAGCGCCCCGGGGAAGCCGGGGCGCTCCTCTACAACTACTACGCGTTCGGTCGTGCGGTTACTTCGGTTGCTTCGTGTCGGTCGAGGGCTTCGCGGACGTGTCGGTCTTGGTGTCCGACTTCACGCCCGTGCTCGCCTTGGTGTCCGACTTCGCCCCGGAGTCGCTGGACGACGGTGCGCTCGTGCTCGGCGAGGCCGCCGGGCTGCTGATCGACGGCGCAGCCGAGGGCGCAGCCGAGGTCTTGGACTCCACGCCCAGCTTGGCCGAGGTCTCGCCGTCGAGCTGGCCGGTCGCCTTCAGACCCTGCTTCTGCTGGTAGTCACGCAGCGCAGCCTGGGTCTTGGGCCCCATTTTGCCGTCGATCTCGCCCGGATCGTGACCCTGGTCCTTGAGCGCCTGCTGGACTGCCCGCACCTGGTCGGCATCGGCCGACATCGCGCCACCACGCGCGCCGTTCGCAGCGCGGCGGCCCTTGGCGCCGGAGACGTTATCGGAGGACTTCATGCTATCGGACCCCTTCGTGTCGTACGACGACTTCGTGTCCGACTTCATGGAATCCGATGACTTCGTCGCGTCCTGCGCCTTCGTGTCGGTCGGACTGGCCGACGGCGAGGTCGCCTTCTGATCGCTGCTGGCGCCGGCCTGTGTGTCGGTCGTGGCCGAGCCGCTGCCGGAGCCGCTCGTCGAACCGCTCGTCGGCGGCGCCTGGTCGGTCTTCGTGTCGCTGCCGGCCGCCGAGGGCGAAGTGCCCTTGCTGTCGCCGCTGGTGCTACCCGGCCCCTGCGCGAGCGCCGGAGCCGTCGCCAATGCGAGGGCGACGCCCAGCGCCAATGCGCCCGTGAAGGTCTTCATCGTTCTGCCTCCTGCTGCTGTGGGGTGTTGAAGGTTGCCCGCGCCGGCCTCAACTGGCCTGGCGCCGGTTGGCGACCGGCTTGCGCAAGTCATGCTCAGCCGGCGACGCCTCGAGCCGCGCGACTCTCGGCAACGTCACAGGACGGCCGTCGCGCGCGGAACGGTAGATTGCTTCGACGATCCGGACGTCGGTCAGGCCCTCGATGCCGGAGGGCTCGGGCGCGACGTCTCTCAGGATCGAATTCGAGAAGTGGGCGAGCTCCGCCGCGAACGGGTCGGACGGCTCGAAGGTCATCTCCTCCAGCCGGCCGCCGCGCACCACGTCGAGCGCGGACGACCGGTGCGCCTCGTAGGCGCCCGTGAGGCGGATCGAGCCCTCGTCCCCGAACACGGTGAGCACGGACGTCGGCTCCTCGCCGAACGACGTGTGCAGGTGCGCGAGGCGGTCGTCGGGGAAGCGGATGAGCGCGACGGTGCTCTCGTCGACGTCGCCGCCGTAGCGCCGCGTCATCCGCGCGGTCATCGCCATGACCTGCGCCGGCTCGGCGTCGAACACGGTGCGCGCGACGAAGATCGCGGGCACGCCGAGGTCGTACACGGTGCCGCCGCCGAGGCGGCGCTGCAGCCGGACGTCGTCGGGATCCTGCACGCGGATCGTGGCGTCGCTGCTGAACGTCTTCGGCGCGCCGATGGTGCCGCCGCGCACCAGCTCGAGCAGCTTCTGGTACGCGGGGTGCGCTTGCACGTGGTAGGCGATCATCAGCTTCACGCGGTTCGTCTGGACGGTGCGGAGCATGCGACGGCATTCGTCCGCCATCACCGCCATCGGCCGCTCGCACACCACGTGGGCGCCGGCGCGCGCGGCCTCGACCGCATAATCGCAGTGCAGCGAGTTGGGCAGCGCGAGATAGACGGCCTGGACGTCTTCACGCTGCAGGCACTGCCGGAACTCGTCGTACTGATATCCCGTCGCGCGATGCTCCTGCGCGAGCGCGTGGGCGCGAGCACGGTCGGCCGAGACGATTGCGGCGAGCCGCGTCTCTCCCCCTGCTCGCCCGAAGGCCGGCAAGAGCGCGCGCTCGACGAGCGGCCCTGCGCCCACGACGGCGTAGCCGATCTGCTTGGCCATGAGCTTCTCCCGCTTTCTTTTCCGAGAGGAATGGGTGCAAGCGTGAGGCCATGGAATGCCGTTGCGACACTTCCCGACGATGGGCTCTGAGCCCAGGATATAGGGGGTCCACACCTCGGGAGCCGCGATATATCAGGGCTTGCGGGCCACTCAACTCATGTTTAGCCTCAGAACCATGACCCCGACTTCGTGGGTACGTGCGGGGACGATCACTGAAATCGTCGGCGAGTTGTCGTCCGGCCGCACGAGCCTGATGACCGCGTGTCTGCGCGACGTCACCGCGGCCGGAGGCATGGCTGCCCTCGTGGACGCCGACGGTGCCTTCGATCCCGGGTCCGCCGCGCGCGCGGGTGTCGTGCTCGCACATCTGCTGTGGGTACGCTGCGGCGGGCGTCGCGAGGCCGCGCTGGCTGCGACGGATCTGCTCGCGCGGTCGCGGGAGCGGGCGCGACGCTGGCCGTACGTACTCGGCGCGACGCCCTGGCGTGGGCGGGCTCACGCCACGCTCCGACGCGGCTGGCCGGGATGAGCACACGGGTTCAAGTACTCCGCAACCAGGGGGCCTCCCCGTCGGCGGTCTTTGGGGCGCCGTCGGGTGCGATGGAGGAGCAGCAGTGGTGGACGGCGTAGCGCCGGGCGACCTGTGACCCGTGTCGCGTGTGTCTGGGTCGACGCCTTCGTCGCGGCGGCGGCCGAGCGCGCGGAGCCCGCCCTGCGCGAGCACCCCTTGGCGGTGGTGACGGGCGCCGCGCCGGCCACCCGCGTGGTCGAAGCCAACGCGCCGGCGCGTGAGCGCGGCATTCGCCCGGGGATCCCCGACGCCGCCGCGGTGGCGCGCTGCCCCCAGCTGATCCGTCGTCCGGTGTCACCGGCGTGCGCGGAGGCGGCGCGCCGCGCGCTGCTGGACGCGTGCTACGGCGTCTCGCCCAGACTGGAGGACGTCGCCCCCGGGCTCGTTCACGTCGATGCCGCGGGCCTCGGACGCCTCGTCGGCGGCGACGCCGCGATCGCGGAGCGCCTCGGCCGCGCCGCGCGCGCCGTTGGCCTGCCCGCGCGTGTCGGTGTTGCCGGCACGCGCGCGGCGGCACGCATCGCCGCGCGCGCCGGCCTCGGGGTCATCGTTGCTGGAGGCGAGGCCCAGGCCCTGGCCCCGGTGCCCGTGGCGACGCTCGACTGGCCTGCCGACATCGCGCACGCGCTCGGGCGCTGGGGTGTGGCCACGCTGGGAGAGCTGGCGTCCTTGCCCCGCGCTGGGCTGGCCGCCCGTCTGGGAGCAGCAGGGCTTGCGGCCCACGACCTGGCGCGCGGGATGGACGACCCCGCGCCGTGGACGTCGTGGACGCCGCCGCCGTTCTGGGAAGAGGCGCAGGAGCTCGACTGGGAGATCGACGCGCTCGGTCCCCTCGTTGCCGTGCTCGAGCGCGTGCTGGAGCGACTGACCGCGCGGCTGTCGGCCGCCCATCTTCTCGCCGACACGCTCGAGCTACGCCTGGCGCTCACGGGCGGCGGCCATCACGCGCGCACGCTCGCGCTGGCCTCTCCGATGGACGCGCCGCGCCCGCTCCTGACGCTGCTCGAGCACGACCTCGGCGCGCGACCCCCGCAGGGCGCGGTGACCGCGGTCGCGCTCCAGGCCAGCCCCGTTCCCCGCCGTGCGGTCCCGGGGCGCCTCGGCCGCTCGGCGCCGCCGGCCGAGCGCGATCTGGCGACGGTGCTCGCGCGGCTCGTGACGCTGGTGGGCGTCGAGGGCGTCGGCGCCGTTGCCCTCGCCGACTCGCACCGGCCCGACGCGTTCCTCCCCGCGCGCCTCGTGCTGGACGTTGCGCCCGAGACGCCCAGGCCCGCAGGCGATGCCGTGCTGGCGCTGCGCCGGCTGCGCCCGCCGCGTCGCGTGAGGGTCACCACGGACGGCGAGCGCCGACCGGCGCTGGTCTACGGCGCACTTGCTGCCGAGGCGCGCGTCGTCGGATGCGCCGGCCCGTGGCGCGTGTCGGGCGAATGGTGGGACGCCGCGGCGTGGGCGCGCGACGAATGGGACGTGGCGCTCTCCGACGGCGCCGTCTGCCGGCTCGCGCGCGACCTCCGTGCGGGGGAGTGGTATCTCGATGGCGTCTACGACTAGCGCGGTGCGTATTCGCGGCCGGACGGCGCGAGCCGCGAGCGACGGGCAGCGGGGCCGCCCCCGTTCGACCACGCAAATCGACAGAACGGTGCGCCTGTCAACGTGCACCGATTCCGAGCCGCGCGTCATCGTCGAGACTCCGCGCCCGCGGAGGCACCGGCGCGAGCCACAGACGGCGGCAGGGGCCGAGTGATGTTTGTGGAGCTGCACGCGCAGTCGGCGTTCACGTTTCTCGAGGGCGCGGATCAGCCGGAGGCGCTGGTGGCCGAGGCCGCGCGGCGTGACATGCCGGCGCTGGCGCTCGTCGACCGTGACGGCGTCTACGGCGCGCCGCGCTTCCATCGCGCCGCGGTCGACGCGGGCATCCGACCACTCGTGGGCAGCGAGCTCACACTCGCCGACGGCGCGCGGCTGCCCGTGCTCGTCGAGGATCGCGAGGGCTGGCAGAACCTCTGCCGGCTGATCACGCGGGCCAAGCTCGGCGCGCCCAAGGGCAAGGCCGCCGTCAGCCTCGAGGATCTCGAAGCCGCGGCGAGCGGTCTCGTCTGCCTCACCGGCGGCGCGCGCGGGCCGCTCGCGGACGCCGTGCGGGCGGGTGACCGCGACGCCGCGAGGAGAATCCTCGACCGGCTGGTGGCCGTCTTCGGTCGCGCCAACGTCTTCGTGGAGGTGCAGCGTCACTTCGACCGCGCGCAGGAGCGCGATCTCGAGCGGCTGGTGGCGCTGGCGCGTGCCGCGCGCGTGCCGCTCCTGGCGGCCAACCAGCCGCTCTATGCGCGCCCCGGGGGTCGCGCGGTGGCCGACGTCTTCACGTGCATCCGCGAGAAGACCGACCTCGACCACGCGGGTCGCCGGCTGCTCCTCAACGCCGAGCGCGGCCTGCGAGACGGCGCGGCGATGACGGCCGCGTTCCGCGACCTGCCCGAGGCCGTGGCCGCAGGCGGCGAGCTCGCGCTGCGCCTGGGCTTCACGCTCAAGGACCTCGGCTATCGCTTTCCCGACTTTCCGCTGCCGCCCGGCGAGAATGCCCAGGCGCATCTGCGCGACCTCGTCGCGCGCGGAGTGCGGGCCCGCTACGGGCCCGCCGGCTCGCTGGCCGAGCGCGCGCGTCAGCAAGTTTCGCACGAGCTGGAGATCATCGGCCGGCTCGACCTCGCGGGCTACTTCCTCATCGTCTGGGACATCGTCGAGTTCTGCCGCGCCAACGACGTGCTCGTGCAGGGCCGCGGCTCCGCCGCCAACAGCGCGGTCTGCTATGCGCTCGGCATCACCGCCGTCGATCCCGTGAAGATGGATCTGCTCTTCGAGCGCTTCCTCTCGGAGTCGCGCGGCGAGTGGCCGGACATCGATCTCGATCTGCCGAGCGGCGCGCGGCGCGAGACGGTGATCCAGTACGTCTACCGGCGCTACGGCCGGCTCGGCGCGGGGATGACCGCCAACGTCATCACGTACCGCGGCCGCAGCGCGGCGCGCGAAGTGGGCAAGGCGCTGGGACTGCCCGGCGACATGCAGGACCGGCTCGCGCGGCTCGTCGAGAGCTGGGGCTATCAGGATCCCGAGGCCGTGCTGACGCGCCACCTGCACGAGGCGGGCTGCGACACGCGCCATCCGCGCATCCGCAAGTTCGCCGCGCTCTGGACGCGGCTTCAAGACTTGCCACGGCACCTCGGCCAGCACTCCGGCGGCATGGTCATCGCCGCCGGCCGCCTCGACGACGTGGTGCCGCTCGAGCCCGCCACCATGCCCGGGCGCGTGGTGGTGCAGTGGGACAAGGAGGACTGCGCCGCGCTCGGCATCGTGAAGGTGGACCTGCTCGGGCTGCGCATGATGTCGGTGCTCCAGGAATCGATCGCGCTCGTGAGCGAGACGGGCGGGGTGGTCGACCTCGCGCACCTGCCGGCCGACGATCCCGAGGTCTACGGGATGCTCCAGCGCGCCGACACGATCGGCGTGTTCCAGGTGGAGAGCCGCGCCCAGATGGCGACGCTGCCGCGCATCCATCCCGAGCGCTTCTACGACCTCGTCGTGCAGATCGCCATCATCCGCCCGGGGCCGATCGTCGGCGACATGGTGCATCCCTACGTGCGCCGCCGGCGCGGCCGCGAGGCGGTGACCTACGCGCATCCGAGCCTGGAGCCGATTCTCTCCCGCACCCTCGGGGTGCCGCTCTTCCAGGAGCAGCTGCTGCGGATCGCCATGGTGGCCGCGGGCTTCAGCGGCAGCGAGGCGGAGGAGCTTCGGCGCGCGTTCGGGTTCAAGCGGAGCGAGCGGCGGATGGCGGAGGTCGAGGTGAAGCTGCGCGAGGGCATGGCGGGCCGTGGGATCACCGGTCGGGCCGCCGACGAGATCGTCCACCAGATCACGTCGTTCGCGCTCTACGGCTTTCCGGAGTGCGTCGTGGGCGACACCCGCGTGCTCGACGCCGATAGCGGACGGTGGGTGCGGATCGAGGACGTCGTCCATGGTGTCGAGCGCGTCGAGGCCACCCTGGCGTGCGACGAGGGCCGGAGGCTGCGACGGCGCCGGGTGCTGGGCGCCACCGCCAGCGGTCGTCGCGGCGTCTATCGCCTGGCGACGCTGGGCGGACGGAGCATCGTCGCCACCGCCGAGCATCCGCTGTTGACGCCGCAGGGCTGGCGGCCGCTCGCCGCGCTGCGCGAGCGCGACCGTGTCGCCGCGGCCCCGCGCGGTGGCGGGAGCGCCGAGCTGGTCGACTCGAGCGTCCGGTGGGACAGCGTCCTCACCGTCGAGCGCGCCGGAATGCGGGACACCTACGACCTCGAGATCGAAGGCGACCACAACTTCGTCGCCAACGACCTGGTCGTCCACAACTCGCACAGCAGCAGCTTCGCGCTCCTCGCGTACGCCAGCGCGTACCTCAAGACGCACCACGGCCCGGCCTTCTACGCGGCGCTGCTCAACAACCAGCCGATGGGCTTCTACCACTCCGCGACCGTCGTCAACGACGCGCGCCGCCACGGCGTGCGCGTGCTGCCGGTGGACGTCACGCGCTCGGACTGGCCGTGCACGCTCGAGCGGCGCGACGACGCCTGGGTGGTGCGCCTCGGTCTCCGCGTCGTGAAGGGGTTGCGCGAACGCGCGGGGCAGGCGCTGGTGACCGCGCGCGCGACGCGGGTGTTCGCCTCCGCGCGCGATCTCGCCGCCCGGGTCGGGCTCACGCGCGAGGAGATGGCCACGCTCGCCACGATCGGCGCGCTGTCGCCGCTCGGCGGCACGCGCCGCGCGAATCTCTGGACGGTCGCCGAGCAGGACCCCGGTCCGCTCTTCGCGGCGAGCGACGATAAGGGCCCATCTTCCGAGTCGCCGCTGCGCGAGATGTCCGCTGACGAGCGGCTCACCGCCGACTACGCCGGCACCGGCGTCACCCTCGGCCCGCACCCGATGGCGCTGCGGCGCGCGGCCCTCGCCGCGCGCGGGGTCACCCGCGCCATCGACCTCGCGCGCGGTGACGATGGCGCGCGCGTGCGGGTCGCCGGCAGCGTGATCGTGCGCCAGCGGCCGGGCACCGCGAAGGGGTTCGTGTTCCTGAGCCTCGAAGACGAGACGGGGATCGCGAACGTCATCGTGACGCCCGGGCTCTTCGCGCGTCGACGCCTGCCGCTCGTCAGCGAGCCCTTTCTGCTCGTGGAGGGAATCTTACAAATGCAGGACGGCGTGGTATCCGTGCGGGCGGGGCGCGTGGAGCCGTTGCCACGGCTGGCACACGTCGTGCCCTCCCACGATTTCGGCTAAAACATCGCAGGATTTTGATCAGTTAACCGAAGACGGTGGCCCTGCTTTTGCTACCCCAGAGTGGCGATGGCCACTCCGTCCCGCCTCGAGGTGTCCGTCCCCCCGAGGCACGAATCGCTCGCTTCGCGTCTCGTGCGGCTCATCGCGCTCGAGCTCGAGCTCGGCTGGGCGGAGACGCGCAGCCTCGTGATCCGCGTCGCGGTGGCGCTCGCCGTCGCCATCCCCGCCGCCATCGCGCTGCTCGCGTCGATCGTCGTGCTCGCCGCGGGCGCGTTGGCGCCGCTCTTTCACACACCCTGGCAGCATCTGGTGGCCGCAGGTGGCTTCGTCGCCGTGCTCGCGCTCGCCGCGCTCGCGTGGAGCGCGTGGCGCCTCACCCACATCGCGTGGCCCCAACAAACCCTCGCCTCCCTGCAGGAGACCTGGCGATGGCTCGTAGCCCAGCTGAAATCGAAGCTGACATCGCGGTGACCCGTCGCGTGATCGAGCGTCAGCTCGACGCGCTCGGTCACGTCGTGGAAGGACGCTGGTGGGCGCCCTACACGGTCGTCGCGGGCGCGTTCGCCGTCGGCTTCCTGCTGTCGCGCATGCCGATCGGACGCGTGGTCGGCATCAGCGCGCGGGCCGTGCAAACGGGACTGGCCGTGGCCACCACGCTCGCCGCCGTGGACCGCTTCGTCGCGGAACGCCGCCGCCTCGCCCGCGCGGCGTGATGTGAAAGCGTACATGCATATGCGCAACCGGTTGCGGGTAGCCGGATGGTGAGGCAGCCGTGCGGCCGGTCTGGAAAGGCGCGCTGACCTTCGGCCTCGTCGCGTGTGCGCCGAGGAGAACGTCGAGGTGCCGTGGGCGGAGGTCGTGAAGGGCTACGAGTACGAGAAGGGCCAGTTCGTGGTGATGACCGAGGCCGACTTCGAGGCCGCCGACGTGGAGGCCACCCAGACGATCGACATCCGCGACTTCGTGGTGGCGGCGGAGATCCCGCCTGTCTATTTCGAGCAGCCCTATTACCTCGAGCCGCAAAAGACCGGCGCCAAGGCCTACGCACTGCTCCGTGAGGCCCTGCGCCACAGCGGCCGCGTCGGTGTGGCCACGGTCGTGCTGCGGCAGCGCGAGCACCTCGCGGCCGTGCAGGCCACCGGCGACGCGATGACGCTCACCACGATGCGCTTCGCGCACGAGATCGCGGCGCCGGCCGGGCTCGACCTGCCCGCCGACGCCGGTCTCGATCGCCGCGAGATCGACCTCGCCTTGCAGCTCGTGGGCACGCTGGAGGGCCCGTGGCAGCCCGAGAAGTATCGCGACCGCTACCGCGACGCGCTGCAGGCGACGATCGAGCGCAAGCTCGAGGGCCGCGCGGCGGAGCCGGCGGAGCGCGGGCGGCGCGCCCCGACCAAGGTCGTCGACCTGATGTCCGCGCTCGAGGCAAGCCTCAAAGCGCAGCCCAAGCGCGACGGCACGCGTGCCGCCGGCCGCCGGGAGGTCGCCGCCGCGCGGAAGACTCCGCGGAGACGCGCCTCGTGAGCTCGACCACGCGCGTGCTGGAGCTGGACGATCGCCGGCTGCTCCTCAATCACCTCGACGAGGTCCTGTGGCCCGACGTGGCGGTCACCAAGGGCGACCTCATCGACTACTACCTCGACGTCGCCGATCACCTGCTGCCGTTCGTGGCCAACCGACCGGTGAGCCTGCTGCACGCGCCCGATCCGATCACGGGCGAGTGCCTGTACCAGAAGACGGCGCCGCCGGGCCTGCCGACGTGGATCACGACGCGCCGCATCCGCAGCGAGCACGCCGCCCTCGGCTACTCCGACTACGTGCTGGTCACCGAGCGTGCCGCCCTCGCGTACTTCGTGAACCTCGGCTACATCTCCGTCCACCCGTGGAGCTGCACGGTCGACGCCCTCGACCGTCCCGATCTGATGCTGTTCGATCTCGATCCCACCGAGATCGCCTTTCGCGAGGTGCGCAACGCCGCCCTCCTCGTGCGCGACCTCTTGAACGGCTTCCGGATCCGCGCGTGGGTCAAGACCTCCGGCGGGCGCGGCCTGCACGTCCTGGTGCCGCTCACGCCCCAGTACAGCTTCGCGCAGGTGCGCAGCGCCGCCGAGGTCATCACGCGCCTGGCGCGCTCGCGCGAGCCCAGCCTGTTCACGCTCGACATGCGGCGCGCGCGGCGGCGAGGCAAGATCCTCATCGACGTCCACCGCAACCACCGCGGCGCGACACTGGTCAGTCCATGGGCCGTGCGCGAGTACGCGGCCGCCACCGTCTCGACACCGCTGGAGTGGGCGGAGCTCGAGCGGCCGGTCTATCCCGAAGACTTCACGCTGGCCACCATCCGCGATCGACTCGCGCGCGCGGGCGATCCGCTGGCAACGTTCATGGGCGAGCCGCAGTCGCTGGCGCCGCTGCTGGAGAGCGGTCGCTCGCGCCGCGCGCGCCCGATGGCCTAGCCGAGCCAAGGAGAGCCGACATGGACGAGCGAGGACTCGAGACGACGCGCTGGAGTCAGATCACCGCGCGGGCGCGGCACTTCACCCATCGTGCCCGGCGCTTCGTGCACGACCGCCCGCTTCAGGCCATCGCGCTCACCATCGGCATGGGCTTCGTGGTGGGCAAGATCTTCGCCGGCCGCGAGGACTGATGCGACGCCTGGCGGCCGCCGCCGTCGCCCTCGCTCTCACCGCGGTGGCCGCCCCCGATCCCGCCACGGCGTTTCTGGTGGAGGTGACGACGTCGGTGTCCATCGAGAACGTCCACGACGAGGCGGCCCTCAAGGACGCGCTGCAGAAGACGGTGGACAGCGTGCTGAGCGACGCCATCGCGTTTCGGCCGACGGTCGTCGTCGTCAGGCAGGCGGTGCTGATCCGCGGCCGCCTCTACCTGCGTCTGCTCGTCGCCGATCAGGACGGCGAGCGCACCTTCCAGGATCTCGACCGCGACGGAGAGCGCGAGTCAGAGCCGACCGAGGTCAAGCTCTAGCTCGCGCGCCGGGACGTAACATGGGGGGCCCCGAAATGGCCCCCCCAACCCCTCCCCCGACGCTCGTCGCGCCCCGGCATAAGCCGTGGCGCGCCTCGATTTCCCGACGCTCGGGGTGCCCGGCGGAGCCGTGGCACCCCT
>QHSB01000036.1 GCA_003220335.1 Candidatus Rokuibacteriota bacterium | reverse complement strand
ATGCCACGATCCGAACATGACGATAGGATAGTGGCCTGCCGACAACATCCCCCAACCCACCAGCGGCAGGGCGAGCATCAACGTGTAGAGCATCCGCTCGGACGCCGTCGCGACCCATCGTTCCCGACGGGACATCGTCGGCGGAAATGGCGGCAGCGTGGTGAACATCCGGTTGACAAGGCGGATGACGGCCAAGATCAAGATCGTGATGCCCAGCGGGCGATGGATCGCCACGAGTCTGTGGTAGTTGCCCAGCGAGCTGACCATCGTCACTCCGATGAACAGCATGGACAGAAGCATCGCGGCCATCAACCAGTGAAGGATGCGCGACGCGAGAGCGAATTGCGTGGGATTGCTCGCCATGTTCACCGTGCCGTCTCGGCCGGCGACACTGCGCTGGGTTCCTTGGCCTCGCCCTCGCGCCGGGTGAACGACTGCGAATAGACCGCCGAACGAGCGCTCAACAACGGGTCGGCCGACGCGGCAATTCCATTTGGCAAGAGCAGCGGATCGAAATTGATGTCTCGTGCAGGACTGGTGTCGTCACTCTCGACTCGGTCGATCGTCAACGTTCCCACGTCGACGTGCGGCCGGTCTGCCGGCCACGGAATCGTCGCGTCATCGGTCGGGTCGTGCGGCTGGGCAATGGTGACGACCAGACGCCACTCCAGGGGACGTCGATGAATGCTGGCGATCAACGCATCGAACAGGTAGTTCTTGGCGGCCGGTCCAGAATCGGAAGTGCTCGGGGGCGCGAACGGTTGGGCCGGCACCATCGACCAGCGGACCGACAGCCTCGCGCCGACGGCATTGATGAAACGGAAGGCGTTCACGCTGTTGAAGGTGCTGTTTTCGAATCCGGAAGATATCGGCCGACTGCGGATCAACTGCATCGCCGGTGCGGATTCCGGGTATCGGGCCACAAACGCCGTGACCTTGGCGGGATCGGGCTTGCCGGTCGTTCGGTCCGGCCGTGTGGCCAGGAGTTGCTCGTTGAATGCCTGCGGCGTCCGCACGGGGAATACGGGGAGGTTGATCATCGCCGTGCGCCACTCCTCTCCATCCCGGAGCTTGAAGAGAATCCCCATACCCCGGACCGTGTCGGGCGCATCGGCGGCGTATGGTTGCCCTCCGGACAGAGAAAAGCGTCCGATGACCGGCGTGCGACCCGGCTGGAAGATCGACGCCTTGGAGAGGGCAACGCCCTGGCCATTGCTGTCGAAGTGGCCGCTGACGCAGACGCCCTTGGCGTGATTGCGGCGAACGCCAGGGTGAAGGCCGCTCACGAGCTCGAACGTGTCTGCGATTCGCGCCGGCGTGAGCGCGCGCGGCCTCAGCCAGCCCGCGGCGTACGCGAACAAACCGGCAACTCCTATGATCACCGCTCCAATCGCCATGAGCCGCAGGATCAGATTCGCCCGTGACACCTCTGGCTATTCCTTTCGCGTCTCGGGGGTGTAGTGGGCCTCGAGATACGCGATGATTTGCTGGGCGGCGGCCTCCGGAATCGGCGCCCCGAACACGCGGATCATCTTGTTCACTTCGCTTTTCCACGTGGCACTCGGCAACGGTGGCTGCATCGTGATGTAGGTGGGGCTGTGGCAGATACCACAGAAGCTCTGGGTGACGTCCCGGCCCTGGCCGTCGGCAAGCGGAAGAGTGTAATTGGGCCAAGGCCCGACCGCATAGACCGGACCGGCATCGTCCCTTCGCGGTGCGGGCTGCATCTGCATGCCGAGATTCCCCGAGTCGTAGTTGCCCTCTTCGACGAGACCGGGCGCCTTCGTGGTGGGCTGCCCCAGCGCGGTCGAGGCCTGGGAGAGTCCGCCGGCGACCAACAGAAGCGCGATCCCCACGTAGCGGCGGCCGTCCATGGCGCTGCTCCTAACTTGCCGCGCCGACGACGAGCGGCTGGCGCTCGACGCGGTTCCACAGGTAGCCGCCCGGGTTCCACACCGGCGCGTCGGGCTGGACGTCGCCCGTTCGGTCGGTGGCCCTCACCGCGAGCACGTGCCGCCCTGGTCGCGCCGGCGTCCACGTGTGCTCCCAGGTCCGGAAAGAATATGGCCCGTGGTCCGAGCCGAGCGTCGCTCCCACCCAGTTCCGCCCATCGTCCTCCGAGAACTCGACCTTCAGCACCGGACCCTGGCCGCTGAAGGCAATGCCCTGGATCCGCACCGGCAACCCCGGCAGTAGCTTGCTGCTACCGTCGGGCACGACGATAAACGACCGCACCGGCATGCGCACGTGTCCGATGGGAACCGTCTTGAGCGCGCCGCCGGCCGCGTCCGCCGGCGTGGTATTCCCCCGCGGCGTGTCGGGAATGCGATAGGCGGTCGCCATCCAGTAGTTCGCGTCCTCCCGGGTCAGCGCGCGGATCCAGGTGAGGTGCTTGGTCCAGTACACGCCGAACTTTCCCGGCACGATCAGCCGAACAGGAAAGCCGTTCAACATAGGCAGGGGCTCGCCGTTCATCAGGTACGCCACCACCGCCTCGTCCAGCGCCGGATCTGCCAGATCGAGCGACTTCATGACCACGTCGGCCCCCTTGCCCTCGGGCCCGGGCCCGCGGTCGAGCCCCTGGAACTGCAGCTGCACCGTCCCGGGCCTGATCCGGGCGGCCGCGAGCAGCTCCTTCAGCCGGACGCCCGTCCAGAGCGCGTTCCCCATCGCCCCGTTACCCCACTGAGCACCGGGGACTCGTGGTTGGAATCGACTCCGGCTGTTCCCGGAGCACTGATTCACGGCGGCGACCGAGACCGGCCTGAAGGTCTTCACCAGGTCGTCGAACGCGAGCTGGAGCGGCCGCTCGACGTTGCCCTCCAGGCTGAGCCGCCACGTGCGCAGGTCGATCGCATTCGGAATGAGCTCGAGGTGGTACCGAACGTAGAACGCAGCATTCGGGGTGAACGGGCTGAGAAAGTATGGCCGGGGCGTCTCCAGCTGGACAGCCCTATCGGTCACGCGCAGGAGGGGCAGCTTTTGCGGATACGTGACGAAGGGATTGACGCCGTTCCAGTATGGGTTGGCGCCCGGGCCCGTGAACCCGGGCAAGGGCGTGACGGTCGGCGAGGCCCCCTCGGCGCTCGCCGGGCTCCGAAGCGCGAGACTGACCGCGGCCGAGCCCAGCCACCCGAATAGAGACCTCCGTGAGAGGCGCATCAGGTCCCCAATCTCGTCATGGCCGCCTCCGCAGGTGCGATCTGAACGTCTGTTGATGGCCCGTCGTAATCAGAGATGCCGACGTGTACCAGGATGCCGACGCGCACGGAAGTTTCCGCAAGAACTGGACAGTGCCCTAGGTGTCGAACGACGCGGATGCTGACGGCGACAATCTTATCCGCACGGTCAGGGCGCGCGACGCCGAGCGTGGCGGATGGATCCTGCCGCTGGCGAGCACCGGGGGCCGTACACGGGCAGATGAGAAAGACAGGGCTGAGACTTCTCGGAGATGTGTCGTGGGGACGGCACGTCGCCTTGTGGCGCGCGGCTGGGAAGCGAAGCTCGCCGACGCGCTCGGTCGAGGCTATGAGCGTCTGAGAGTCGCTGCGAGCGCGCCGCAGCTGTCACGAAGCGACACGACGAATGGGAGGTGCGCTAGGGCGTCGTTGGACCGAGGCGCAGGTTGATGGGCTTCTGGCCGTGCTCGGAGTCGATGACGTACTTCCGCAGCTTGGGCAAGATCTTTTCCATCGCCTCCAGATAGAGCCGCGTGCGTGTCACGTCGGGGGCCTTGTTGAACTCGGTCATGAGCTCGAGGAAGCGCGTCGTATTGCCGGTGGCTTCGGCGATGTGCTGATCCTTTTCGCTCTGCGCGGCGAGCACGATCGATCGCGCCTCACCTCGCGCCTTGGGCAAGAGGTCGTTCGCATAGCTCCGGCCCTGGTTGATCTTGTTCTCCCGGTCGGCGCCGGCACTGGCCACGTCCTGGAAGGCCTGGGCCACCGAGGCATCGAACGTGATGCCCATCATGCTGACGGAGGTGAGCTGGATGCCGCTGTCGTAGCGGTCGAGGATCGCCTGCGTCCGCGTCTTGACCTGCTCCTGAATGGTGAGCCGCCCCGTCGTGAGCACCTCGTCCACCGGCATGCCGAGGACCGTCTCGGTCAGCACGGACTCGGCGACCAAGCTGACGACGGCGGGCGGGGTCTCGATGTCGAAGAGGAAGGCGGCCGGGTTACCGATGACGTACTGCAGCGTCATGGCGACGCTGACGATGTTGGTGTCCCCGGTGAGGATCTCCACGCCGGCCACGCGCGCCTCCCCCTCGGGAAGCTCGAAGCCGACGCCGGTCTTCATGACCGCTGTGGTCTTGATCACGTCCACGCGGTCGACGGGCCACGGCAGGCGGTAATGGATGCCGGGCCCGAGGCGCGCGGCCACGCGCCCGAAGCGCCTGATGACCGCTTGCTCGTCGGCCGCGACCGTGAAGATGCCGGTGAGCAAGTAGATCGCGACGGCGAACGCGACGACCCCCCCGATCCAGGCGCGCCGGTGGGCGGCGAACAACGGCGAGGGGCCAGGTGACGTGAGGCGGCCGGCCTCGAGCTCGTGCGTCTCGGTCGGCACGGTCACGGCGACTTGCCCTTCTTCGACTTGCCCGCGTCGCCGAGCAACCGGAAGACCTCGGCGTCGGCGGGAAGGAAGATCGTCGTGTTGCCGCCGAGAATCTTCTCGTAGGCTTGGAGCGTGCGGCGGAACTTGTAGAGCTGGGGGTTCTTGCCGAAGGCCTCTGCGTAGATGCGCATGGCCCGGGCATCCCCCTCACCCTTGGTTCGTTCCGCTTCGCGGTAGGCCTCGGCGAGGATCCGCGTCTTCTCCCGATCGGCCTCCGCGACCACCTTCTTGAATTCGCGCTCGCCCTCCGAGCGGTACTGCGTCGCGATCTTGCCCCGCTCAGCCCGCATGCGCTCGAACACGTTGGCGCGGTTCTGCTCGGGCAAGCTCAGCTGGCGCAGCCGGATGTCGACGAGATCGATGCCGTACTGGGCGATGGCATGCCCGCGTGCCTCCGCCACGATCCGTCCCATGACCTCGTCGAACTGCGAGGGGTGGCCGTCGACGGATACGAGTGCCGTCGAAGGGTGGCTGCCGACGACCGAGCCGATCTTCGTCAGTACGAGGTCGGAGATCCGCCGCTCGGCGGTGGGCCGGTCGGCGGTGGTGGCGAGGAAGCGCTCGGGGTCGGAGATCCGCCACGTGACGAGACTGTGAATGACGAGGTTCTTCTTGTTGTCGCTGAGGAACTCGGCGGTCACGGGGCTGAAGATCAGGAGGCGCCGGTCCAGCCGGACCACGCTCTCCAGCGGGTACGGCCGCTTGAGATAGAGCCCGGGTTCTCGGACGACGCGGACCACGCGGCCGAATCGCAGGACGAGGCCGTATTCGGTGACGTCGACGACGACGAAGCACGACCAGACGGCCAGGGCGGTCAGCGCCGCTACGGCGCCGACCAGTGCGAGGACGCGCGGGCGGGCCTTCACGGGCCCTTCTTCCCGCCGGGCGGCGGCAGCAGCCAGAGGTCGAAGTCCTTCACGTCCGCGCGGCCCGGGCGCACGATTTTCTCGGCGGCGGGCAAGGCCTCCTCGAGCGCCTCGAGATGCAGGCGAAAGCGCGTGAGATCGGGCGCGCGGCGGTATTCGTTCTCACGCAGGGTGAAGGCGAGGGCGTCTCCTTGCGCCTGTAAGATTCTTTCGTCCTTGAACGCCCGGGCCGACTCGATCATCGCCGCCGCGTCGCCCTCGGCGAGGTTGACCGACTCCTGGGCGAAGGTGATCGCACGATTGACGATGAGGACCTTGTCTTCCTGGGCGCTCGCCACGTCGCGGAAGGCGGCATGGACCTCCTCGGGCGCGTGGACGCTCAACAGATTTACGCCGACCATGCGCACGCCGATCCCGTAGGCATCGAGCAGCCGCTGGACGTCCCGCACCACGCGCTGCTCCACCTCGTCGCGCTTCGTCGTGTAGACGGCGTCGACGGTCATGGTGGCGAGGACAGCGCGGAGGGCGGCCATCGTCACGCTGCGCACCACCGTGTCGGCGTCGGCGACGTCGTAGTGGAACGCCACGGCGTCCTTCACCTGGTACTCGGCGGTGAAGGCCACGTCGATGAGGTTCTCGTCGCCGGTCAACAGAAACGACTCGTCGGAGACCTTCGCCTTCTGGAACCAGAACAGATCCGACCTCGCGGTACGCGTCGAGAAGCCCGTCCCGGCCCACGCCTGGGCCTGGGTGCCGGGGGCAGGCTGGGCGGGGCTGCGGAAGCCCACCTCGATGCGCCGGATGTGATCGGTGCTGACGAGCACGTGATCCTCGATGGGCCAGGGCAGTCGCGCGTGCAGCCCGGGCCCGAGGTGACGGTCGACGATCCGGCCGAACCGCGTGCGGATCCCGACCTCGCCCGGGTGAACCGTGAAGAGGCCGCTGCCGAGGTACAGAATCGCGACGGCGACCCCCAGCATTGTGCGGATCCGCGCAGCGGTCAGCCGCACGCCCGTCCCCGCCGTGAGCCAGTCGCGCACGCGGATCCACTCCCCGGGCACCGGGGTACGCCAGAGACTCCTCGCGAGCAAGGCCAGCAGCACCACCGCGGAGGCGATCTTCACCGGCTCGGGAACGAAGCCCGCCGCCTTCCCGAAGCTCGCTACGGGGTTGATCTGCCACGTCCGGTAGATCCAGTCGAGCGCGTAGCCGGCGGCCAGGGCCACGACGGCGATCGACGCGAGATAGATCGTCACCATCCGGAGTCCGAGGAATTTCAGCAGCACGACGATGGCGCCGATGTTCGTGGCCGGGCCCGACAGCAGGAACACCAGCGCGGCCCCCGGGCTCAGGCCCTTGAGAACGAGGGCGGCCGCGATGGGAGTCGAGGCTGAGGCGCACGTGTAGATCGGGATCCCCACGACGAGCATCGCCAGCATGGTCAGGAAGCCGCCGCCGAAGTAACGCTCGATCACCGACGCGGGAAGCAGCACCGCCACCAGCGCAGCGAGGACCACGCCGAGCACGAGCCAGTGCGCGGTCTCGTCGAGCAGATCGCGGAAGCCATACGTGAAGACCTCCCGTACGGCGGCGCGCGAGCCGGCGAGGCGGACCGCGCCGTTGCGCTCGAACGTCCGATGCAGCTCCGGGGTGGGCCCCGGCGCCACCGGAATCTCCGCCGTGCTGGCGCCGTTGGCGGTCTCCGCGGCCACGGGCAGGCGCTTGACGCCCAGGAAGTTCGTGGCGATGCCGGCCGTCACGCCGGTCACGAACGCCGCGACGGGCCGGAGCACGGTCATGACCGGGTCCATGAGCGCGTAGCTCAGGGCGATCGAGTCGATCCCGACCTCCGGTGTGGTGATGAGGAAGGCGACCGTGGCGCCGGGAGTCGCGCCCTGACGCGCGAGGCCGAGCGCGGTGGGCAGAACGCCGCAGGAGCAGAGCGGCAGCGGCGTGCCAATGGCCGACGCCCACAGGACCGAGCGGATCTTGCCGCGGCCGAGGAACCGCTTCAGCAGAGACGCGGGCACGAGGATGGCGAAGACCCCGGCGAGGACGAACCCGAGCAGCAGGAGGAAGGAGGCCTCCATCAGGATCGACCAGGCCTCGGCGGCCACCTGGAGCAGGAACTCCGTCATGCGCGCCACCGCCGCCAGGAAGGGCCGGAGGCCGGCCACCCGGCCGGCCTCCGGTGCTGCGAATGAACCACGTGCCTCATGCCCTACTTCGGCAGGTACTTCTTGTCGAGCGCACAGGCCACGGAGTACTGCGGGTCGACGACGTTGGCGATCTTGATCACCGCGGTCTGCCCCAGGAGCTGATAGGCGTCGATCCGGTCATACCCGTAGTCGGTGGCGAGCCAGTTGATCATGTCGGAGCATGCGAGCCGCAGCGCGTCCATGAGCGGGCGGGTGCTGCCGATCGACATGATGTACTGCTGGTTCTCCAGCCGCGGCCAGTCGATCTTCTTTCCCTTGATGACCTCGACGGTGAACTGAATGTCGAACGAGGTCTCGATCGCGGCGCCCATGATCTCCCCGTCGCCCTGGGCGGCGTGCCCGTCGCCGAGCATGAAGAGCGCGCCCCGCTCGAACACCGGGAAGTACATCGTTACGCCTTCCACGACCTCGTTGAAGTCCATGTTGGCGCCGTGGGTGCCGGGCACCAGCGAGCTGATGCACTCCTTGCCGTACGGGGCCGTGCCGATGGTCCCGAGGAAGCCGCGGATGGGGACTTCGACCTTGCCGATCTTGCTCTTGGGCATGTTGAGAATGGCCACGTTCCGCGACCGGTCCAGCCGCCAGATGAAGAGCTGGTCCTGGACCGGCGGGGTGACCATCATCGTCTTGTACTCGGGAGCCAGCGCGCCGAAGTAGGGCAGGGCCCCGCCCCAACCCCAATCGCGGTTCACCGTGACCTTGTCGAGGTGCACCTTCAGCGTGTCGCCGGGCTCGGCGCCCTCGACGTAGAAGGGGCCCGTCTGTGGGTTCACGCGGGACAGGTCGAGCTTGCCCTCGGCGGTGGTCTTCATGGTGGGCTGGAAGGCGTCGTTGGAGGCGTCACGCGTGTTGGTGACGACCGTGTCACCGGACGCGATCCGCGCCGCCGGTGGGTGCGAATGACAGTACGTGAAGTACACGGTCTGGGGTTTGTAGTTAACGGTCTTGGCCGACGCCGGCAGGCTCAGCACCAGCACGAGCAGCGCGGGCAAGAGCAGCAAGGCGGCGACCAGCTTCATCGTGCGTGCATCGAACATGGGATAGCTCCTGGCCAGACGTGAGAGTGCACGGCGTTGTCGATTTCCCCAAGCGACGGCGATCCCGTGATCACCCCTTTCCAGATCAGTCCTCCGGGAAGCGGAACCGGCTGTCTCGCAGGAGCCGGAACAGGTCGGAATCGACCGGCAGCACGATGGTCGTGTCCTTGTTGACGGTCTTCTTCATGGCATCGATCGACCGGACAAAGCGGTAGAAGTCTGGCGCCCGGGAGAGGCTCTCTCCGTAGATCTTGGCCGCCCCTGCCTCGCCCTCGCCGCGGATTTGCTGCGAGAGCTTGTAGGCCTCGCCGAGGATGCCGCTCTTGGCCTTCTCGGCCGTGGCCCTGATCTTGAGCCCCTCCTCCTCGCCTTCCGACCGGTACTGCATGCTGATCCGGACGCGCTCCGACTTCATCCGGGCGAACACGCTCGCCCGGTTCTGCTCGGGAAAGTCCAGCCGGCGCAGGCGCACGTCGACCACGTCGATGCCGTAGTCCCGCCGAGCGAGCTCGCGGTAGTGCCGCGTCATGCCGGCCAGGACGGCCTCGGCCCGATACTCGCCGGGAGCGGTGGAGACGAACGCCGCGAAGGGCGCCCCGCCGAGTGCTCCGCCCAGCTCGGCGAAGAGGATGTCCGCGAGACGCGACTCGGCCCCGACCCGGTCGAAGACCGTCCGCATGTACTTCGCCGGATCCTCAACTCTCCAGAGGATGAGGCCGGTGGCGACGACGCTCTGCTTGCCGAGGGTCAGGAACTCGCGCGGGGCGGGGACGAGCGCGAAGAGCCGCCGGTCGACCCGGGTGACCGTCTGGAAGGGCGCCGGAAGCTTGAGCTTGAGTCCGGGTGTGGACTCCACGCGCACCGGCCGGCCGAACTGGGAAACGACCGCGAACTCGCGCTCGCCGACGGTGACGAGGCACAGCGAGGCAACCCCGAGGCCAAAGATGGCCAGGAGCGTGACGCCGCGCGTGAAACCGAGTGCGGCCAGCATTCCACCTCACCGATCGTCGGGCGGCGGGATGATAGCAGGAGTCGCAGCGTAATCAAGTGTCTCCCGCGCGGCCCTTGGGTTGCGGCGTGCCCGTCGCCGTACACGCGTGGACCCCGTTTCTTCGAGGGCACCTCCCGAACGGGGGGGGGGGGCCGGACGTTACCTGATGTAAGCCAGAAGCGCTTCCAAGTGGACCGGCCCCGGAATCGGAACCGACGGCCGGTCTTCCAGAGCAAGAACCGGAGTGCAGGGAGGGGACGCAGCAAGCACACTGGATCGGAAGGTCATTGAACACAGACCGAGAACTGATGGCGCGAATGGCACGAGGCGACGAGGCGGCAGATCCGCGACACGCGTGTCGCGGCGGTCGACTGGGCGAGCGCCTCGACGCATCTCGACGGCTACGGCTGGGCGATGCTCAGGAAGCTCCTGACCGCCGACGAGTGCCAGACCATTGCCCGCCTCTACGAGGACGATCGCCGGTTCCGGAGCCATGTCGTCATGGCGCGCCACGGCTTCGGGCGGGGTGAATACAAGTACTTCGCCTATCCGCTGCCGGACATCGTCGCCGATCTTCGCAGGGCGATCTATCCAAATCTGGCGCCGATCGCCAATCGCTGGAACGCGTCGATGGGGATCGATGTCCGCTACCCTGACGCGCACGCCGATTTCATCGCGCGCTGCCACAAGGCGGGGCAGACGCGGCCAACGCCGCTCCTGCTGCAATACGCCGCGGGCGACTACAACGCTCTCCACCAGGATCTCTACGGCGAGCATGTCTTTCCGCTGCAGCTGACGATTCTGCTGTCGGAGCCGGAACAGGATTTCACCGGCGGCGAATTCGTGCTGACCGAGCAGCGGCCACGCATGCAATCGCGGGCCGAGGTGGTGCCGTTGCGTCGGGGCGATGCCGTGGTGTTCGCGGTGCACCACCGCCCGGTGCACGGCACGCGCGGAACCTATCGTGTCAATCTCCGGCACGGAGTGAGCCGGCTGCGATCCGGCCATCGCCACACCGTGGGCGTGATCTTTCACGACGCGAAATGATCCGCGACTTGTTCGAGGACGACGTGCGGGACGTGCGGCTCGCGCCGGGCGCGATGTGGCTGGGCGGGTTCGCGCGGCGCTTCGAAGCGCCGTGCGTCACCGCCCTGCGACGGGTCGTGGAGGTCGCGCCGTTCCGCCACATGGTCACGCCTGGGGGCCATCGGATGTCGGTCGCGATAACCAACTGCGGGGCAGTCGGGTGGGTGACCGATCAGTCCGGCTACCGCTACGACAGCGATGACCCGCAGACCGGGGGTCGCTGGCCGGCCATGCCCGACGTGTTCGCGGACCTCGCGGCCCAGGCGGCGGCGCGGGCGGGCTTCGACGGCTTCGCGCCCGACGCGTGTCTCATCAACCGGTACGAGCCCGGGGCGAGATTGACACGCCGCGCCGCGTGCCGCTGGTTCATGGCGACGTGGTCGTCTGGGGCGGTCCCGCCCGACTTCGCTATCATGGCGTCCTGCCGCTCGAGGCGGGACATCACCTCCTGATGGGCGGCCACCGCATCAACCTGACGTTCCGACGAGCGGCCTGATCCGGCCGACAGAGTGAGTGATTCGTGAATAGACGACAACTTCTGACACGACTCGACAAGGCATGGGTGGCGTTCAACGAGTCGTACGCCGGTCTGTCGGATGTGCAGCTGATGCGGTCCGGTGTCACCGGTGCCTGGTCGGTACGAGATATCCTCGCGCACGTGAGCACGTGGGAAGAGGAGGCGTTGACGCACCTGCCGCTCATCCTCGAGGGCGGCACGCCACCGAGGTACTCCGTACGGTACGGGGGCATCGACGCCTTCAACGCCCGCATGACGGAACAGAAACGGAGCCTGTCGCTGTCCGAGGTCCGCGCGCAATTGGCGGCAACGCACGGCCGGCTCGTCGACTTCATTCAGAGCGCCCCCGAACATCAACTCATCGGCGCGACCCGCTTCCGTCATCGATTACGGCTCGATACGTACAGCCATTACCCACTCCACGCAACGGCGATTCGGCAATGGCGACAGCGGATTTCAAACGAGGCCGCGTAGGCGCCTCGGCCTCAGGGCATGGACTGCAGCTGTGCCGCGAGTGCTGCGAGCTTAGCGAGCCCTGACGCCACATCACGACGTTGAACCCGCGCTCCTCCGTTGTGAACGCGCTGCCGTCCTGCGACGACCAGTGTAGGTCTCCGCCTCGAACGATGAAGAGCGAGATCATATGGAGTCCGTGCGCGTACACGAGCACGGCGGCCTTGCGGTCGAGAAAGTAACCAACGGCTCCGCCTTTGATCCGCCGCTTCAGAGCGAGCGACGCCGGGCGCTGCGGCAAGCGCGGCTCGAGGGCCGACGTCAACTCCTGCTCCACCGCCTCCACGTGCGCGCAGTCCGAGCAAGCCTCGAGATGCGCACGCACCTCACCCTGGGCCGCCATCGGGAGTCGCCCTCCGTAACGCCCAAGCGAGCGATTCGTTCCATCCAGACCTTGTCTGGGCCAGATGGAACGGCGCCCGTGGTGGAGCGTTCGGGTGAGTGAGGAGGCAAGGAGAGAACCATGAAAGACGACACACGGGCACTGGCGTGGTACAGGCGGGCGTCGGTCGCCGTCGGCGTGATGACACTGCTCATCGGTGCCCACGCGCTGGCCGCGACGCCGCCGACGATCGGGATCAAGGAATTCAAGTACGGACCGCCCATTCTCAGCGTCCCCGTGGGCTCGACGGTGACGTGGGTCAATCACGACGAGGAGCCGCACACGGTCACGTCAGCGACGGGCGCCTTCAGTTCTTCCGGGCTCGTCAACGACGACACGTTCGTGCAGACCTTCACGAAACCCGGCACCTACCAGTACTTCTGCAAGATTCATCCCTACATGAAGGGCACTTTGGTCGTGAAGTAGACGCCACCAATGGCGAGGAGGACGGCATGGATCGGATCGATCGGCGAGGTTTTCTCGAATGCATGGCCTGGGCGGGCACAGGGGTCGTCTGGGCAGCGGCGGGTGGTTTGCTGTCGTCGCGACTGATCACGGAGGCGTCGGCCGCGGACGTCGCGACGGGAAGCTTCACCTTCGTACAGATCAGCGACACGCACGTCGGCTTCAAGGGCGAGGCGAACAAGGACGCCGCCGCCACCCTCCAACAGGTCGTCGACCGTGTGAATGGGCTGCGGCCTGCCCCTGCCTTTGTGCTTCATACGGGCGATCCCTCGACGACGGCAAGGAGTATCTCGCCCGCTACGGCAAGGGGACCGTCGGCGATCGCGGCTGGCAGAGCTTCGATTACAAGGGAACGCACTTCGTCGGGCTCGTGAACGTACTCAAGTACAAGGGCGAGGGGATGGGCTCGCTGGGCGATGAGCAGCTCGAGTGGCTGGAGAAGGACGTGGCGCCGCTCTCGAGCAGCACCCCGATCGTCGTCTTCTCCCACGTGCCGCTCTGGGCGGTTTATCCACAATGGGGCTGGACCACCGAAGACTCCGAGCGCGCGTTGGCGTCGCTCCGCCGCTTCGGCTCGACCACCGTCCTGAACGGTCACATTCATCAGGTGCTCCGCAAGGTGGAGGGCAACATCTCGTTCCACACCGCGATGTCCACGGCGTTTCCGCAGCCGGCACCGGGCAGTGCGCCGGCGCCGGGGCCGATGAAGATTCCTGAGGAGCAAGCACGCCGGATGATTGGTGTCACGGACGTGGCATACGTGCCGGGCAAGCATCCGCTCGCGGTGGTCGACTCGACACTCGGTTAACAGCAGCATCTCCCGGAGGTGACACCGTGCTGAAGCGCATGGCGATGATGCTGTGGGTCGTGGTCCTGTTGGGCGGATGCGCAGTCGGGAGGGGCTCGCTCTCGGCCGCCGCCGCGCCCAAGGCCTATGTTGGACTCTTCAAGGACGACGCGGTGGCTGTCGTCGACACCGCCCAGAACAAGGTCCTCGGTACGATCGCGGTCCCCAAGGGACCACACGGGCTCGTCGTGACGCCAGACGGCCGCAAGGTCTACGTCAGCAGTGACGGCGACGGATCGCGTGATCGGCGAGGTGCCTGTCGCCCAGCCCCACAACGGCACGCTGAGCCGGGACGGGCGCACAGGATGGGTGGCCTCGCAGCAGCAGGGTGCCACGGCGCTCGTCCGCCTGGATCTCACCATGTGGAAAGAAGTCGCGCGCGTACCGCTAGACAAAACGCCCCGCGGGCTCGAGCTGAGTCCGGACGGCCGACGGGTCTTGTTCACCCTTGCAGGGGTCAATGCGATCCAGGTACTGGATACCGCCACCAACCGGATCGCCACACAGATCCCGGTGGGCGCCTCGCCGCACTACGCACCGTTCACACCCGACGGCCGGTGGGCGCTGGCCGTGGTCCAGGGCCCCGGTGAGCTCGCCATCCTTGACACGGCGAGCAACACTCTGGCTGGCACCGTCGCCGTGGGCAAGGCGCCGCACTGGAGCATGTCGAGTTCTGATGGCCGCACGGCCTACGTGACCAACGAAGGCTCCAACGACGTCTCGGTGGTGGACTTGACGAGCCGTACGGTGATGGCTACCATCGCGGTCGGCAACGCTCCGCGCAAAATCGCGGTGCAGCAGGCCTCGGGCGCGGCAGCCACGCCGCCTGCGCAGCCGCGGGCCGCTGCGTCGCCAACGGGAAAGAGCAAGTCCGTCACGCTGGGCGGGGTCGCGTACGCCGACCATGGCACCAAGGACGTACGGAATCGGTCGAAGCTAGAGCTGGAGGCCGACGACTACTACTTTTCGCCGACGTTCCTGCGAGGCAGGCCCGGGCAGAAGCTGACCCTGCGCGTGGAGAACGAGGCGAGCACGCTGCACAACATCAGCATTCCGGCACTCGGCATCGACACCGACATCCCCCCCAAGGGCAAGGTACAGGTGGACGTGGCCTTCCCGGCCTCGGGGACGCTGGCTGTCTCCTGCAAGTTCCATGGGTCGCTCGGTATGAACGGCCAGTTGCTGACGGGCGACGCCGGACCGAGCGGGGCGCGCTAGGCCCGCGGTAAAAAACACGAGTGCGGAAGTCAGCCACAGCCCCAGGAGGATCGAGAACAGGAGACCTCCTGCCACGGGGAGCACCCAGGTTGCAAACCTGCCAGATCGCACCATGAGCACCTTGACGACGACAGCGCCGTAGAGGGCCGACCCGAGCAGTGAGTGAATCAGGACGCGCGGGCTGTTGGCGCCGAATCCAAGCAGGAAAATGCAGTGATAGGCCACCGGCAGCGTCAGCACGATCGCCGCCCGCCCTGACCAGCGATGAACCCCGTGATAGAACCGCCCCTTGGGCGGGAAGCGTAGCACCTCGTAGATGCGTGCGGCCGTCAGCAACTGACCACATGCGAGCACCACGGCTGCCGTCACCAGCCACGCCTTCATCTGGAGGACGTCCCTGAAGAAGAGATGGAAGAAGGGCGTGGCATAGGGCTCACGAACCTTCCCTCCGGCCACGAGACCGACGGTGAGTGTAATGAGTGCGAAGACCACCAGCGGAAGCGCCAGCCACCCTGGATGCGCACCGCCGAAATCTTTCCGACCGAGTTTCTCGCTCACGCGTATCCTCCGTTGACGATGCGACGGCCGCCTTCAGACGTCGTCGCGGCCGTCGAAGTTACCCAGCCCGGACGAAAACACCGAGCGGGTGTATCCCCTCGGGCCGCCGGGAGCCTCTAAGTAAGCGGATGTGATGTGCGGCACAGCCAGCGGTCTATCGCATATCGATCCTCACGGATCCTCTCGCTACTGCCACACTGGATCGCTTGGAAGTCTCATCTCATCCCAGCCGTTGTAAGAAGGAGCAGCTGATGGCACACGGCGCTGGAGCTGGCCCGGGCCGGCAGCGAGGTGATCCTGGCGACCCGGCAGCACAGCGTCGGCCCATCGGCGCCTATACCGGCGAGCGCGTAATGCGCCCGGCCCACCATCGCGGAGGCCATGCCACCCGTGCTGAACGCGGTGAAGACTCGGCCAAGGAGATGGGCGGGCGTGAGTTCTTGAAGAAGCGCCCAGACGATGGGCGTGAAGAGGGCGGTGCTACCGCCGATCGCGGCGATCAACGCTCCGGCCAGCACCGGCGTGTCGAGGCTCGGGAGCGCGCACGTCGCCAACCCACCGACCGCCAGTGCCGCGGCGACGATCCACAGCCGGTAGCGGAGGTCGCCTTGGTTCACGAGGCTGAGCGATCGGCAGGAGAAAGACGAACGCGCTCATGCCGAGGCTGAAGAAGGTAGACGTCAACATCGGCCGCCGGACAGTCCGCTGGTGCACGACGACGAATCTGAAGCCCGTCAGAATCTCCGCCAGGAACGTGCCGGCCACTTGCGGTGGTCCTGGAGCCACCGCGTGTCGCATCCGGATCGGGATCAGGCAGAGCGTCGAGACGAGGAAGGTCGCGGCATCGAGGAACAGCACGTTCTGGACGCCGACATGCGCAATCGCGACCCCACTGACTGCCGGCCCCAACAGCATCCCGAGGTTGGTCGTGCTCTGGATCGCCGTCACAGTCCGCGGGTCGCAATCGGAGCCAACTAATGCGAGCCGGACTTGCATGTTCTTGCGGAAATGTCCGCGGCCATGTCCCGGTGAGAATGGTTCGTGTCTCGAAAGTGGGGAGTGGGCGGAATCGATGAGGGAAGCGGTCGGCCAGTCGCCCGAAATGGAGACTCTATGCGAGACGATCCACACGCGCGTCTGCCGAACTTTACCCGTCGGGCGTTTCTTTCGACTGCAGACTCTTCGGCAGCGGCGGCGGCCATCGCAGGGTGCGCGCCT
>QHSB01000732.1 GCA_003220335.1 Candidatus Rokuibacteriota bacterium | reverse complement strand
ATGTCTGTGGGCGGTTCGTTGGCTGCAAGCCACGTGCCCCACTGAAATGGCCTGCAAAGCAGTCTTGCGGCCTCGAGATGTGTAGAGGATTGCGATATTCCCCGCAGCGGTTGCATTGCGAATGGGGGCGGGCTGGATATATCGTCCGGTGATGACGCCGACACCGGGCTGGCTGCAGGAGAAGCTCTTCGAGCGCCGCATCGTCTTCGTCACGGGCCGGCTCGACGATGCGCTTGCGGGTCAGGCCGCGGCGCAGATCATGACGCTGAACGCTTCCGGTGACGATCCGATCGATGTCGTCCTGAGCAGCGCCGACGGCACGCTCGAGGCGGCCTTCGTGCTGATCGACGTCGTTCGCAGCTGTCCGGCACGGCCGATCAGATCGCCGCGCACAGCGAGCAGCAGCGCACGTTGCTGTGGCGGTTCCAGGCTCGGCTGGCGAAGGCCACCGGCCGGCCGGCCGAGGACGTCGCCGACGACGTGCGCCGCGGCCGCCATCTCGATGCGCGAGAGGCGCTCGAGTACGGACTGATCGACGCGATCAGGTCGTGAGCGTGCACGTGATTCGCGCGCTCGCCGCCGCCGTCGTGTGCGCGACGGTCGTCGTCGCATCGGCGGCGACCCTCGGGTTCGCGCAGGGCGCCGAGTCGGTCTGGGAGGCCCTGCGAACACCGGGCGCCGTCGTCGTGCTGCGCCATAGCTACGCCCCAGGCGGCTTCGATCCTCCCGACGCCCGCCTGGAGGACTGCTCGACGCAGCGCAATCTCGACGACAACGGCCGCGCGCAGGCCAGGCGGATCGGCGAGGCATTCCGCCAGCACGGCGTCGCCGTCGGTCGGGTGCTCGCCAGCCCGCGCTGCCGTTGCCTGGACACCGCCCGCCTGGCCTTCGGACAGGCGCAGCCGTGGCTGCCGCTGCAAGGCGCGCTCAGGGACGCCGAGCTGCGGCAGCGCCTCGTGGCCGAGATCAAGACCGCGATCGCCGCGCACCGCGACGGCCCGCCGCTGGTGCTGGTGACCCACGGCAGCGTGGTCAGCGATCTCACCGGGCTCAACGTCAGAATGGGCGAGCTCGTCGTGTTGCGACGCGGCGGCGACGGCGCGCACGCGGTCGCCGGCCAGCTATACGTGGAATGAGCGCCGCCGACACTACGAGAAGTTGAACGAGCGGCGATTGAACCGGTAGGACACGAGGTTGTCGATCGACGGCAGGTCGTAGGTGCCATAGAAGCTCGGCATCATCGACAGGCATCGCGTGATATAGCCCGGCGTGATCGGCGGCGTGAACCCCACGTCCCGACGATCGATGCTCACGGCACGAAAGCCGCGCGTGTTCATGTACGCGATGATCTTGATCGCGTACCTGATGACCGTCTCCGACCGCTGCGTCCAGGCGGTGTGCCAGGCGCCAAAGGGGTGAAAGTAGTTCGGGACGCCGCCAAGCATGATGCCCTTGTAGAAGTTGATGCCGGCGACGGCAATCTTGAAGTCGCCGACGTACATGTCGAACTTCAGGATGTTGAGGTTGAATCCGGTGGCGAGGATGCAGACGTCACAGCCGAGGTCCTCGCCGTTCGTCAGCCGGATCGACCGCTCGGTGAAGCGCTCGATCTCGCCGGTCTTGATGACGATGGCGTTCGTGCGCAGCTTGTCCTTCAGCCCGATGGCCACGGCGATCCGTTGCTCCCACGGATTGTATCGCGGCCGGAAGTGCGCCTCGAAGCGCTCTCGGCCCACGGCGTCGAGCCAGTGCCGCCGGAAGATCCAGCGCGCGAGGCGCGGACATCGCCGAAATCCGACGAAGATCAGGTCGTCTCTGGCCTGCAGATAATAGCGAAGCATCGTCAGCGGCGCGGTGACGCCGCGCGCGTGGAGCGCCTGGCAGAGCCGGGTCAGCCGGTCCGCCACGTTGCTGATTTCGTAGATGTACGTGGGCGAGCGCTGGAGCAGGACCAGCGACCTCGACACGGGCGGCGCCAGCGCCGGCGCCGCGCAGACCGCGGTCGACCCGCTTCCGACGAGCACGACGTGCTTGTCGCTGAACGTCCGACGATCGTCCAGCGCCGCCGTGTGGACGATCTCGCCCTCGAACGTGTCCGCGCCCGGGAAGCGAGGCACGTACGGCTCGGAGAAATAGCCGTTGCCGTTGATCAGGAAGCGCGCGGTGAACGTCCCCTGACTGGTGTGGACGATCCAGCGCTGCTCGGCGAGATCGAAGACGGCGCGGGTGACGCGCGTGTTGAACCTGACGTGGTCCAGGATCCCGAACTCGGCGGCCACCGACCGTAGATAGCACTGGATCTG
>QHSB01000034.1 GCA_003220335.1 Candidatus Rokuibacteriota bacterium | reverse complement strand
CCCGTGTAGAGGATCGCGAAGTCGCGCGCGTCGCCGTGGCGCGCCGTCTGGAGCGTGCGCACGGCGAAGCGTGCGGCCAGCCCGGCGACCACCAGCGCCAGCGCCAGGACGGCGACGGGCACGCGGCCCCTCACCGCGCGGCCTCGCGCGCCCGCGCGTAGACCTCGGCCGTGCGCCGCGCCGCGACGTCCACCGACTGCGTCGCCGCGTAGGCGCGCGCCGCCTCCGCGAGCCGCCCGCGCGCCGCGGCGTCGTCGAGCAGCGTGCCGAGCGTCTTGGCCAGGTCGTGCGCGTCGTCGGGCCGCACCAACGCGAGGCACTGGCCGCGCTCCGCGAGCTCGCGCAGCGGCGCCAGCGCCGTGGCCACAACGGGCCGGCCCTGGGCGAGCGCCACGTGCAGCGAGTACGAGACGCTGTCCTCGGTGGCGTAGGGCACCACCACGACGTCCATCGTTTCGAGCGCCACCGCCACCTCGGCCGGCGGCACGTAGCCCGTCACCACGAGGCGCTCGGCGAGGCCGGCGCGCGCGGCATCGGCGCGCACCTCGGCGAGCAGCGGGGCGTGCTCGGGCAGCCGCGGGCCGCCCGCCACCAGCAGCGCGGGCGCCGCTACGCCCCCCAGCTCCGCGAGGGCGTCGAGGACCAGCGCGAAGCGCTTGGAGCGCTCGACGAAGCCGAAGACGCCCACCACGAGCCGCCGGCCGAGCGCCCAGCGCTCGCGGAACGCCCGCACCGACGCCGCGTCGACGGGCACACGGCGCGGCACCGGCGGCGGGACGACGAGGCAGCGGTCGGCGGCCACGCCGCGCGCCACGAGCCGGTCGCGATGCAGGCGCGCGTGCACGATCACCGCCTCCGCGCGCCGGAACGTCTCGACGTCGTGCCAGGCCGGGGCGCCCACGGCGTTGGCGAGCGCGCTGCCGAGGCCGCCCTCGTAGCGCGCGGGACCGACCGGGCGCACGGTGTGCGCGGTCACGACCAGCGGCGCGCGGATCGCCATGCGCAAGAAGCGCCACGCCAGCGTGTAGGTCAGCGGGTCCACGCCGAAGAACGAGTAGGTGTGCTGCACGTGGGCGACGTCGGCGGCGCTCAGCCGGCGCGCGTCGGCCGCGAGGGCGAGCGGGTTGAGGCGGTTCGGCCGCAGCACCACCGTCTCGAGGGCGACGTGGTCCCGCAAGGCGGGGACGAGCGCGGCGCTGTAGTCGGCGATGCCGCAGCGCTCGCGCGCCGTCGTGTACATCGCCACGCGTAGGCTCACCGGATCAGGCCCTTGCGCTCGAGCTCGTCGCGGGCCTGCCCCACGCGGTCGTCCGGCCGCTGCAGCCGCGCCCACGCCACGAGGTCCTCGACGCCCTTCGCGAGCGCGACGCGCGCGCTGAACCCGAGCACGCGCCCGATGCGCGAGACGTCGGCCACGCAGTGGCGGATGTCGCCCTCGCGGAAGCGGCCGACGATCTCGGGCGCGAGCGCGACGCCCATCGAGCGCGCGATCGCCTCCGCGAGCGCGGCCACCGAGGTCGAGTGCCCGGTGCCCACGTTGAGCGCCACGTCGGCGACGTCCTCCCGCTCCAGGGCCAGGCAGAACGCCTCCACGATGTCGCTCACGTGGATGAAGTCGCGGCTCTGTCGCCCGTCCTCGAACACGGGTGGCCGCTGACCGTTGAGCAGGCGCGACGAGAAGATGGCGCCGACGCCCGTGTACGGGTTCGAGAGCGCCTGGCGCGGGCCGTACACGTTGAAGAGCCGCAGGGCGACGGTGCCGATGCCATAGGCGCGGCCGTCGCAGAGGCAGAGCTCCTCCTGATCGCGCTTGGTCACTGCGTACACGGACGTGGGCGCGATCGGCTTGTCCTCGTCGCAGGGGGCGGGTGTCGTCACGACGCGGCACGTCGGGCAGCGCAGCTCCCAGTCACGCGCCTGGAGCTGCGCCAGCGGGCGCGGCGTCGGCGCCACCGGGCCGCACGACGGGCAGCGGTAGCGGCCCTCGCCGTAGATCGACATCGACGAGGCCACCACGAGCCGCCGCACGTGGTGGCCGCCGTTCACGAGCCGATCGAGCAGCACGGCCGTGCCGCGCACGTTCTCGTCCACATACGGCACGATCGCGTACATCGACTGCCCCACCCCGACTTGCGCGGCGAGGTGCACGACGGAGCCCACGCCCGCGAGCGCCCGATCGACGGCCGCCGCGTCGCAGACGGACGCGCGCACCAGCTCGACGCCGTCCGGCAAGTGGCGCGCGCGGGTGGCGCCGGCGCCGTGGACCTGGGGCTCGAGCGAGTCGAGCACCCGCACGGTGGCGCCGCGCGCCAGGAGCGCCTCCACGAGGTGGGAGCCGATGAAGCCGGCGCCGCCGGTGACGAGGACGGGAGACGAGATCATGGCGCGGAGAACCTCCTGACGACGGCGGCGTGGTCGTGGCGCGCGCCGTCGCGCACGCGACGGCGGACGGCCAGCGTGTCGGGCAGCCGGCGCGCGTTGTGGATGAAGGCCAGGGCGATCGAGAGGGCCAGCTTGAGGTTGCGGCGGCTCACGTGCCACGCCGCGCGCGCCAGCAGCGCCGCCGCCAGCCGCGCGGCGTCGCGCGCCGGCAGCACTTTCAGGCCGAAGCGGAGCAGGTTCGTGTGGTACGACACGCGGCGGCGGAACCAGGTCTTCGGCACCTGTCCCGGCGCCACGCCGCGGATCAGGTGCTGGTACTCGTCGCCCGACATCCCGACCTTGTGGTAGAGCACGGCGTCGGGGAGGTGGATCGTCCGCCAGCCGCGACGCCACGCGCGCCAGCAGAGGTCGGTGTCCTCGAAGTCGATGAAGAACGTCGGGTCGAAGCCGTCCAGCGCCTCGAAGCGGTCGCGCCGCACGAGCAGGCTGCCCGCGCAGCCCCACGGCACCTCGACCGGTCCCGCCGCCGCCGCGGTGTACTCGACGGCCCACGGCGGCACCACGACGTCGTGGTAGGAGCCGGGCACGAAGCGCGTGCGGCGCATGTCGTTGTTCACGAAGAAGAGGAGCTCGCCCTTGGCGTCGCGCACGGCGCGATTGTAGGCGCGCGTGAAGCCGAGGTTGTCGCCCATCGGCAGCCAGCGGGCGGGGTGGCGCGCGGTGACGGCCGCGCTGTCGTCGCCTGATCCGTTGTCGACGACGACGACCTCGTGGGCCGGCCAGTCCTGCGCGGCGAGCGTGACCAGGCAGTCGTCCAGCAGGTGCGCGCCGTTCCAGTTCAGCACCAGCGTGCTGACGAGCGGCTGCTCGGTCATGGATGCCCCCCCTGGGGGGACCGCGCGCCTGCCTCGCGACGCGCCTTCATGAGGATCCCCATGGCGAGCGACGGCCACCAGTCGCCGGTGACGGCCAGCCACGGCGCGCGCCGGTCGTCGAGCAGGCGCTGCGGCACGAGCGGGACCCAGTTGCCCAGGTGGCGCTCGACGCGCAGCCCGTGCCTCGCGAGCTGGTGGCGCAGCATGCGCGGCGTGTAGTAGCGCAGGTGGCCGGTGCCCTCGACGCCGACGTCCATCCACATCGGGTAGCGGCCGAGCAGCAGGCGGAGGCGGTTCTCGAGGCTCGCGAGATTGGGCGTGGTGACGACGAGGACGCCGCCCGGCCGGAGCACGCGGACCATCTCGGCGAGGAGGTGGTCCGTGTCCACCACGTGCTCGATCACCTCGGCGGCCACCACCGCCTCGAAGGCGCCGGCGGGCCACGGCAGGGGCGCGCGGTCGAGATCCACCGCGCGCGCGTCGATGCCCCGCGCGCGGGCCGCCTCGACGAGCGCCGGCTCGGCCTCGGCGCCGTCGACGCGCCAGCCACGCGCGACGAGCAGCGCGGCCAGCTCGCCACCGGCGCAGCCGACGTCGAGCAGGCGCCCCGGCGTCTCGCCCTCGAGCAGCCGCAGCAACTTGCGGATGCGCGACTCGCGCAGGTCCACGCGGTGGCCGGCGTAGCCGGTGCGCACAGACGTCACGGCGTGCGGCTCATTGGGCCAGCAGCCGCTTGACGGCGAGGTGGTCGGCGCTGCGCGTGTAGCCGAGCGCCCACAGCGTGACGGCGTAGGCGGTGGCCGCCAGCGCGATCGCCACCATCACCCCGAGCGCATGGGCGAGCAGGAGCACCGGCAGCATCGCGCCCGTCGCCGCGAGATATCGCCACAGGCCCGCCGTCGTCACCGTCATCCCGAAGGCGCCGCGCAGCAGGCGCACGACCAGGAAGAGGTTCAGCCACTCGCACACGACGGTGGCCACCGCGGAGCCGGCCGCACCCCAGTGCGGAACGAGGGCCACGTTGCCGACCACGTTGACGAGCGCGCTGAGCGCGTAGATGCCGACGAGCGGCCACACGCGGTCGCCGGCGATGAGCGCGTGGTTGGCGACGTTCACCCAGAAGAGCGGCAGCGCGCCGAGGATCAGCAGGCGCAGGAGCGGCGCGGCGCCGGCGTACTCGGGCCCGAACAGCAGGGCGACGAGATCGCCCGCGACGAGCACGGTGCCGACCGTGAGCGGCAGGCCGAGCGCGAGCAGCGGGCGCCAGCCCGCCTCGAGCAGCCGCCGCGCCTCGCCGGGCGCCGAGACCGCCACGCTCGACAGGCGCGGGAAGAGCGGCCCCCCCAGCGACGCCGCGAGCGCGATGATGGCGTCGAGGAAGCGATAGGCGGCCGCGTACCGCCCGAGCTCGCCGGGGCCGGCCAGCCACTCGAGCATCACCATGTCGACGCGGTAGTAGAGCGCGAAGCCCGCCATGAGGAGGCCGAATGGCACCGCGCGCCGCAGCAGGGCGACGCCGGCCCCGGCCGGCACGGCGGGCGCCGGTCCCGCGGCGCCGGCCAGCGCGCGCGCGAACAGGCACATCAGCGTGCTGACCGCGAGCGAGCCCGCGAGCAGCGCGACGACGCCGCCGTGGGCCAGGAGCACGCCGAGGGTGATGGCGGACGAGAGCACCGCCCCCGTCACCCGCTGCAGCGCCAGCCGATCCATCCGCTCCTGCGCCGTCAGGAGCACGAGAGACGGCATCGTGAGTGCGGACACGACCGACGCCAGTCCGCCCAGGCCGATGGCGGCGACGATGGCGGTGTCGTGGCCGAGGAGCAGCGCCAGGCCCACCATCGCGGCCGACGCCGCCGTGGCCAGCGTCAGGGCGGTGCGGCGCACGACGGCGATCACGCGCGGCGCCTGCGCCGGTCCCCGGCTCACGTCGCGGATGGCGAGCGTCGCGAGGCCGAAGTCCGCCAACGCGCCGAACGGGAAGCAGAACGCGAGCACGTACGCGTAGCGTCCCAGCTCATGGACGCCGAGCCAGCGGACCAGCGCGACGGAGACGAGGAGGTTGATCGCCTTCGTCGCGACCTGGGCGGCGACGAGGGCCGAGATGTTGCGCCCGATCACCGCCGGACTCCGCTCCGCTCCTTCTTCGGCGGCGCCAGCGTGAACTGAGCCGCGGCCGCCGCCGCCGCGCGCTCCTTCGCCTCGAGGGCCGGGATCATCATGACGATGCCCGTGATCAGCCAGAACGGCTCCATGATGCGCACGATGATGAACGTATTGGAGCCGAATGCGTGCACGAGGAGCCCCGCGAAGCCCGCCAGGAAGCCCAGGACGAGGCCGCGCTCATCCGGATCGCCGCGCGTCGCGTAGACGTCGAGCGCGTGCCGGCCCACCGCCCACATGAGCCAGAGGAACGCGGCGAGGCCGACGATGCCGGTCTCCGCGAGCACCCGGGCGTACTGCGCGTCCATGAAGCCGAAGCCCGTCACCCCCCAGCCGAAGATCGGCCGCTGGACGAATCCCGTGAGGGCGGACTTGAAGGAGAGAAGGCGCGCCGAGGTGGAGGGGTCGAAGGCGACCTTGCCGAGCCGCACCGTGTCTGAGCCCTTTTCCTCCTTGAAGGTATAGGTCACCCGGTCCTTCACGGATTTGGGGGCCACGAAGATCAGCACAGGCGAGCTCACGAGCCCCAACAGGACCAGCCCCACGACCAACCGACGCCGTGTGCTGAGGCGCGCGATCACGAGGAAGGCGGGAATCAGACCCAGATACGACGCGCGGGAGAGCGTGAAGAAGAACGGCACCGCCATGACCCCGAGCAGGATCAGACACTGCGCGCGACGGCGCGTGTTCTCGGTCTCGAAGGCGATGCCGGCCGCGATGGCCATCATGAAGAGCAGGTAGCCACCGAAGGTGTTCGGCTCGCCGATCTCGCCCTCGAACGGCGCGGAGACGCGCTCGCCGGACGGCACTTGCGCGAGCCCGATGACGCTCACGATGGCCGCGGTGATGAAGGCGGCGCCGACCAGCCGCCACCCGTGCTCGCGGTCGCGCAGGTTGTTCACGGCCATGTAGTAGATGACGAAGTACTCGACGTACTTCAGGACGTGGAAGTAGCCCGACCACGAATTGATCGTCCCCGTCAAGGACCCGAGCAGCGTCGCCGCCAGCGTGGTGGCCACGTACAGGAGGATCGGCCAGTTCAATGGCGTGCGCGCGATGAGGTTCAGCTCCTTGTTGACGGCGGTCTTGGCCAGCCACGAGAGCCCGATGACGAGGAGCACGAAGTCTTCGGTGCGGAAGGTGATGCCACGCCCGGCGCCGACGCCGGCGCCCTTGTTGCCGAACTGCGGCGACAGCAGCATCGAGAAGATGACGACGTAGATCCCGAAATCGGTGCGGACGAAGGCGAGCGCGAACAGGAGGAGCGCAGCGACGGCGCCCATCGTGTAGGTGAACGAGGCGTTCGTCAGCCCCTGCGCGACGATGAAGGCGCCGGCGACGGCCACGCCGACGAAGACGACCATGCTGCCGGCGGCCGGCGTAACTGCGGCCCGGCCGTACTGTGACATCGCTTAGTGGACCGGGACGACCTGGTGTGCCGGCAGGTCGAGCTGCCCGAGCTCCCTGCGCTTGGCCTCGGCGTCGTCGCGGGACGTGAAGCTGCCGTGGCGGATGACGAATGCGGACGCCTGGCCGGGCTGCGCGGCCACGCGCACCTGGTGGCCGGCGGCGCGGACGCGCTCGGCCAGCTCGACAGCGCCGCGCAGCGGCAGCGGCCCGCCCACGCGCAGCACGAGCGGATCGGTGCTCACGATCACCGCCTCGCCCAGCCCCTGCTCGCGCAGCGCGGTCGCGACCGTCTTGCCCTCGTGGGCGGTGGGCACGCGCTCGATCAGGACCGCGTAGACGGCGCTGCCCGTCGGCCGGCGTGAGCGGACCGTCGAATAGCCGGCCTCCATGAGGCGCCGCTCGAGTCGCTCGGTCTCGGCCGCCGAGAAGAACGGCCCGAACTCGATCGTGAAGCGCGCCGACGGTATCGGCGTCGCGGGCGTCGCGATCGCGGAGGCGAGGGGCGCGGGCGCCGATGGCATCGGAGCCGTGGGCGGCGGCGCGAATGCCGGCGGCGCGGTGGGCGCTGGCGCGAGGGCCGGCGCCGTGAGGGACGGCGGCGTGATCGCGGGCGGCATGATCGACGTCGACGGCGGCGCCGCGGGCGGTGCGGTCGGCGGCGCGCTCGGCGGTGGCGTCGTGACCGGCGCGACGGGCGCCGGCGTCACGGGCGTCGACGCGCCCGGCGTGCTCGGCGGGGCCGCGGGCGGCGGCGTCGCCTTCGAGCGCGGCGTGCCGGAGCGCGGCGGCGCCGTCGGCGTCGTCGACGGGCCCAGACGCTGGCGCAGCAGCTCGCGCGGATTCATGGCGTCGATGCCGCCGGTACGCCACACGACGACGGCGGCCAGCGCGCCGACCGCCCCGAGCAACGCCGCCAGAGCCAGGATCAGATTTCTGGCAGGCCCGCGGCGGCTCGTCGCGCGCGCGGAGGCCTTCGCCGGCGGCGGCAGTGTGGCCACCGACAGCCCTGCGCCGTCGTCACCCTTCACGGCGGCGTCGGCGCGGCCACGCCCGAACCAGCCGCGCGCGCGGTCGACCGCGCGCTGCACGCGGCCACCGCCGCCGCGCGACGGCTCGCCCGGCGTCTCCTCGCCGTAGTAGTGCGTGTAATAGTGCGTGTACGTGTAGCCCGAGACCTCGGTCTGCAGATCGTTGAGGACGACGCCCCAGACCTGGGCGCGCGCGGCCTCGAGGTGCGCCTTGGCGCGCTTGAGCACGAGGCGGCCAACCTTGCCCGCCTGGTAGACGAGCAGCACGCCGTCGGCCTTGCCGGCCACGATCGCCGAGTCCGTCACGGGCAGGATCGGCGGCGTGTCGATGAGCACGATGTCGTACTCGGCCGCGACCGCGCGCAGGAACTCGGTCATGGCCGTCGTGGACAGGAGCTCGGACGGGTTGGGGGGGATCGGTCCCGCCTCGATGATGTGGAGGTTGTCGAGGCCCGGCGCGGCCATGACGTCCTCCATCTCGAAACGGCCCATGAGGATGTCGGCCACGCCGCGCACGCAGTCGCGCCACTGCGCGTTGCCCACGAGGATGTCCGACAGGCCCGGCTCGCGCTCGATGCCGAAGAAGCGGTAGATCGACGGCCGCCGCATGTTGGCGCCGATCAGCAGCGTCTTCTGGCCGTTCTGCGCCATCGTCAGCGCGAGGTTGACGATGGTCGTCGTCTTGCCTTCCTGCAGCGTGGGGCTGGTGACCACGAGCACCTTGCCACCGCGCTCGATGCGCTCGAACTGGATGTTCGTGCGCAGCGTACGGTAGGCCTCGGCCACGGGCGACTTCGGATCGAAGTGCGTGATGAGCAGCGCGTGGCTCTGGAGCGCGTCTGGCTCCACCTGCGCGAGCCCGGGGCGGCGCTCGAGGAGGCGCTGCATCGTCTCGTGCGGATCGATGTGCGGCACGATGCCAAGGACGCGGACGCCGAGGTAGGACTCGACGTCCTCGATCGTCCCGATGGACGTGTCGAGCGTCTCCTGCACGAAGGCCAGCACGAGACCGAGCATGAGGCCGAGGAGCGCGCCCACCAGCACGGTGTTGACGGCCTCCGTGCCCGTGGGCGCCGTGGGGTCGGTGGCCGGCCGAACGAGCGACACCTCCTCGATGCCCTCCGACTCCTTGATGAGCGCCTCCTGGTGACGCGTCTTGAGCAGCGTCAGCAGGTCGTCATTCACCTTGGCGTCGCGCTGCAGCCGCTGCAGGGATAGCTCGGTGGCGGGGACCTCGCGGTTCTTCGCGAGCAGCTCGCCCATCTGGCGGTTGAGGATCTCCTCGCGGGTGCGGAGCGCGGCCACCTGGGCCGACATCTCGCGGCGCATCTCCGCCCGCACCTCCCGCAGCCGGTCGTCGATGGCCTGCAGCCGCGGGTGGCGCCCGGTCACCTCGAGGGCCAGGTTGGTGCGCTCGAGCATCAGCTCGCTCTGCGCGGCCGCCAGCTTCGCCAGATTGGGGTTGGTCGAGTCGACGTAGATGCGCTCGTCGGCCCCCGTGACCCCGTTGCGCGCCAGGCGCGCGTGCATGCCCTCGAGCTCGATCCGCTGCTGGCGCGTCCTCTCGATGTCGCCGCGCACCTGCGTGAACAGTGAGAGGAGCACGGTGGACTCGGCTCCCGGCGCGATGATGCGGTTGGCGTCGCGGAAGGCCCACACCTCCTCCTCCGCACGCTTCACCCGTCCCTCGACCTCGCGCAGCTGAGCCTCGATGAACTTCCGCGCCTCGGTCACCCGCGCGTTGCGGTTGGCCTTGTTGTAGTCGCGGTAGGCCTCGGCGACGGTGTTGGCGATCTCCTTGGCCTCCCGCGGGTTCGGGGAAGTGGCGGCGATCTCGATGATGCTCGTGCTGGGCACACGGCTGGCCTTGATCTTGCCCCCGAGGTTGTCGAGGTTCGCTTGATACGCGCGCGACTCGCGGACCGCCTCCCCGCTCGCCGTCTGCGGCAGCTTGCCCATTCGCCGCGCGACCTCTTCGAGCACGGGATAGCTCTTGATCAGCGAGACCTGCGTCTCGATGTTATCGGCGCCGCTGACGGCGAGGACCTCGACGAGCAGGCCCGACAGCGTCGTGGACTGCTCGAACTTCACCGCGGCCGTCGCCGTGTACTGCGGCACCTTCTGGCGGGCGAACCAGAAGCTGGATATCGCGACGAGGGCCGTGCAGACGATGATGATCGTCCGGCGGCGCCGGACGATCAGCCAGTAATCGCGGAGGTTCATCTCGTACTGCGCCATGGCTAGTCCCTCACCGTCCGCCCTCGCCGACGGGCCCGGTGATGTACAGGAACGGCGCTTCGGAGAGGTCGAGCACCTTTGGCGCGGTGCCGGGCGGGAACACCGAGGTCTCGGACAGGAGCGCCTTGACCAGCGCCGACGGGAACTGGTCGTTGCGCGTCTTCACGATCTCGCGGATCGCCTCGTGGGGCTTGAGCCGCGGCTGCGACGACGGCGGCACCGTGAGGGTGGTGTACGTGTCGACGAGGGCGATGATCTTGGCGTCCGGATCGATGGCCGGACCGTGCAACCCTTGGGGGAACCCCTGGCCCTGCTCGCGCTCGTGGTGCTCGAGGATCGTCTGCGCGATGTGCTCGTCGGGCGGGCCCCAGCGGCGGACGATGTCGGCCGACAGCCGCGGGTGCGAGCGCCAGAGCGCCAGCTCCTCGCCGGACAGCGAGTCGACGCGGCGCAGGACGGCCTCCGGCATCTGCCAGAGGGCCACGTCGAACAGCGCGGCGGCCAGGCCGAGCGCGGCGAGCCGCGCGCCGTCGTAGCCGACGGCAGCGCCGATGCGCAGGGCCAGCACGCACACGCGCGCCTGGTGGAAGGCGATGTAGTCGACGCCGGCCGGGACTGCCGGATTGTTGGCGACCCAGAAGAGATCGGCCGAGCGCGCGAGCGCGGTGATGGCGCGATCGACGAGGGCCTGCAGGCGCCCCCACGGGAAGGCGCCGCCGCCGCGCAGCCGCTGCTGCGCCTCCCCGAGGAACGCCTGGATCTCGCCGAAGAGCGGCTCCGGACTCTCGGCGGTTGGCTCGGGGACGCGCGGCTCGGGCTCGGCAGGCACGGGGTCGTCGCGCTCGACGGACGACGGGGTGCCGAGCGAGGCGAGCGACATGAGGCGCATCGGCGTCACCTCGGCCGGCTCGGCGGACCGCTCCGGCGGCGCCGGCCGCTCGGGCAGAGGCGCGGGCGGCGACTCCCGCACGATGCCGCGGACGAGGTCGCTCATGCGTACCATCAGGCGACCCCCACCATGTCCTTGATGACCTCGGCCACGATCTTTTCGCCGATCTCCTTGGCGCGCTTGGTGTAGCCGACGAGCAGCGCGACGTCGCAGAGGTTGTTGATCTCGCGCGGCGTGCCGCGCGTGAAGTCGAAGATCAGCTTGATCGCCTCTTCGGTGAAGATCGGCCTGGCGCAGCCGGCCATCTTGAGCCGGTGGGCGA
>QHSB01000035.1 GCA_003220335.1 Candidatus Rokuibacteriota bacterium | reverse complement strand
TCCACGAGCGGCTGGGAGAGCGCGGCGACGGCGAGGACCGCGACGAGGCGCGCGGGCTCGGCCGCGCGGCGCCGCAGCACGAGCGCCGCCGTCACGACCAGCAACACCTGCCCCAGCGCGAGCCACGCGAGGGCGGCCGCGCGGAACGGCAGCCACGTCCACGGGCGCATCGCGACGTAGAAGAGCGGCGGGTACTTCAGCGGCGCGCCGGCGGAGCGGAGCCCGAGCTCCTCGTTGAGCCGCGCGGGCGCCGACGGGTCGAAGGCGTCGCCGCCGCGCGCCACGTGGATCGCGAAGGCGTAGTAGTGCGCGAAGTCGATGAAGCCGCCGTCGGCGGCGATCCGGATCACCGTGCCCGCGTAGGCCGCGACCAGCAGCGCGGCGGCCACCGCGAGCGCGGTCGCCGCCGGCACGCGCGCGCGCGGCGCCGCGGCGAGGTCGGCGCGGCACGCGGCGCTCGCCTCCGCGCGCGCGCCGAGCGCCGCGGATCCCGTGAGCCAGGCCCCGAGGCCGAGGGCGACCGTCCTCACGGCGAGCTCGAGCGAGGCCAGCGCGCCCGCGACGCCGCCGCCCCAGCCCGGAAAGTGCTTGTCGAAGTACGCGACGCGACTGAGGTACGCATGGCGCAGCATGCGCGCCGGGCTCCTGGCCGTCGAAGCGCCCCAGTGGTGCACGGCGACGGCCTCCGGCACGTAGCGCAGGCGGAAGCCGGCGGCGCCCAGCCGCGCGCAGAGATCGACGTCCTCCATGTACATGAAGAAGCGCTCGTCGAAGCCCTCCACCGCGTCGAACGCCTTGCGGCGGACGAGGAGACAGGCGGCGCCGCCCCACGCCACGTCGTGCGCCGCCGCGTGGCGCCGCAGCGTGCCGCGCAGGAGCGCCGGCTTGAGCGCGGGCGCCCGGTAGAGCGCGTACTTGAGCGAGGACGCGAAGAGCACGTCGCCGGCCTGGCTCCAGGGCGTCGGCAGCGCGTCGTGCACGGAGGGCTGCAGCGTGCCGTCGGCGTTGACGAGCCGCGCGAAGACAGCGCCCAGCGTGGCGTCGGCGTCGAGCGCGCCGAGCAGCGTGGCGAGCGCGCCGGGCGCGAGCTCGCAGTCGCTGTTGAGCAGCAGGATGGCGCGGCCGGTGCCCGCCGCCGCGCCGACGTTGGACGCGCCCCCGAAGCCGAGGTTGGACGCGCTCTGGAGCAGCCGCACGCGCGGAAACTTCGCGGCGACCATCGCCTGCGAGCCATCGCTCGAGCCGTTGTCGACGACGATCGTCTCCACGCGCAGCCCGTCGGCGGCGCCCTCGAGCGCGGCCAGAGAGCGCGCCAGGTGCTCGCGCGTGTTCCAGGAGACGACGACGGCGGTGAGGTCCACAGGGTGTGTCACCGCCGCCGCCTCGGCGCGAGCGCCTCGTCGTAGACGGCCAGCGTCCGCGCGATGTACCGCTCGATGGTGAACTCCGCGGCCACGCGGGCGACGCCGGCGGCGCCGAGCCGCGCGCGCACGCCCGCGTCGGCCGCGAGCGCGCCGATCGCGTGGGCGAGCGCCGCCGCATCACGCGGCGGGACGAGCAGGCCCTCGCGGCCGTCGCGGACGATCTCGGGCGTGCCCCCGCTGTTGGTGGCCACGACGGCGGTGCCGGAGGCCATCGCCTCGAAGAGCACGCGGCCGCAGGGCTCGGCATCGGAGGCGAGCACCAGCACGTCGAGGGCGCGCATGATCTCGGGCACGTCGCGGCGGTAGCCGACGAAGCGGATGCGGTCCTCGCGGCCGGCGTCCTTGACGGCGCGGCGGAGCGCGTCGGCGCGCCAGGCGTCCTCGTCGAAGAGCGGGTCGCCGATGATCGCGAAGTGCGCGTCCACCCCGCCGCGCAGCAGCCTCACGGCGGCGCCGACGAAGTGCTCGTGGCCCTTGCCGAGCCCGATGCGCCCCACGATGCCGACCAGCGGCGCCGCGTCGGGCACGCCCAGCTCGCGGCGGAACGGCGCGCGCGGCACGCCGGGATGGAACTCGCGCGTGTCCACCGCGTTGATGATCGTCACCGAGCGATCCCAGCCGCGGCTGCCGGCGAAGCGCCGCCGGATGGCCTCCGCGTTGCAGATGATCCGCGTGGCGAGCGGCGCCAGCGCGCGGTCCACGTCCCACATGTCGCCGTGAATCAGGTTGCGCGCGTGCCAGATCACGGGCACGCCGGCGAGCCGGCCCGCGAGCCCGGCCGGGACATTGGTCTGCGGCCCGTTGGCGTGCAGCAGGTCGACGCGGTGGGCGCGCACGATCCGCACGAGGCGCGCGACGGCGCCGAGGACTCTGCCCGCGCGGCGGAGCGGGGCGAAGGCGAGCGGCAGCGTCGGCACGCCGTCGGCGGCCAGCGCCGCGGGGAACGCGCCGTGCGCGGGCCCGGCGAAGCGCGGCTCCACGCGCGCGCGGTCGAGATGGCGCAGGAGCAGGCGCAGGCTCCCCTCGGCGCCGCTCAGCTCGCCGACGTGGTGCAGGTAGAGGACCCTAGCCGGCACGGCGCGCCTTTCCTCGGGCGGCCGCGCGCGCCAGCACCCGCTCGTAGCCCTCGGCCACCCGGTCCCACGCGTAGAGCGCGGCCGCGCGGCGACGTCCCGCCTCGCCGAGGGCACGGCGTCGCGCCGGGTCGTGGGCCAGCGCCGCGATCGCGTCGCCGAGGGCGATGGGATCGCCCGGCGGCACCAGCACGCCGGCGTCACCGACGACCTCGGGCAGTGCGGTCGAGCGCACGCTGACGACGGCGCGGCCGTAGCTCATCGCCTGCGCCACCACGAGCCCGAACGTCTCGTAGGTCGAGTGGAAGGCGAAGAGGTCGCAGGCCTCGAAGTACGCGCCGAGCGCGGCGCGCGGGACGTAGCCCGCGAAGCGCACGTGCTTGTCGATCCCCAGCTCCGCGGCCAGCGCGCGCAGCGCTTGCGCCTCGGGCCCGGTGCCGCCGATCACCAGCGTGACGGCGGCGCCGGCGTCGAGGCCGCGCCGCAGCGCGTGCAGCAGCGCGTCGACGCGCTTCTCGGGCGCGAGGCGCTGGAGCGCGAACACGAGGACGTTGCCCGGTGGGACGTCGAGGGCGGCGCGAACCGCGCAGCCGTTGCCGGGCGGCGGCGGGATCTCGACGCCGTTGGCGACCACCTCGCCCCGCCCGCGGCCGGGACCGTAGATGGCGTCGCGGCAGTATCCGGAGACGTAGGTCGCGTCGGTCACCAGCGCGATGAGCGCGCGCTGCCACCAGCGCCAGAGCGCCGGCACGCCGGGGCCCGGCACGTCGCGGCCATTCATCGTGAGCACGGTCGGCACGCCGAGCCGGCGGTCGGCGACGACGGCGGCGAGCCCGGTCGGCATCGCGTAGTGGACGTTGAGCACGTCGGGACGCGCGGAGGCGATCGCGCGGCGCACGGCGGCCACCGCCGACAGCGAGAACGGCGGCAGCGCGCCGGCCGTGACGCGATGCCCGCGCACGCGCATCAGCGTCACGCGGTCTTCGTAGCGCTCGACCGGGAACGTCACCAGCGCGTCGTATTCCGACGACCCGTGGTCGCGGCGCAGCGACTCCGGCAGCACCGGCGTCAGCAGGCGGACGTCGTGGCGCCGCGCCAGGCGGCGGTAGACCTCGAGGAGCACCAGCTCGGCGCCGCCGACGACCGGCAGGAAGGTGGGCGTGAGGACGAGGATCTTCACACCAGCACCCGGCGGTAGACCGCGCGCGTCTCTTCCGCGATGGCGGGCCAGGCGACGCGCGCCGCGAGCTTGCGGGCGCCCTGGGCCAGCCGCGCGCGCTCGGCCGACGAGGCGAGCAGCGCGGCGAGCCGCGCGGCAAGCGCCGCGGCGTCGCGCGGGGGCACGAGCGCGACGTTGTCGGCGTCGCGCAGGTACGCGGACGGCGCAGCGGGTGAGGTGCTGACCACGGGCAGGCCGTGGGCGAGCCCGGCCATGAGGCTGCCGCGACGGATGGAGGCACCGCCGTCGAACGGCGCCACGAACACGTCGGCGGCGGCGAGGATCCGCGAGACGTCCTCGTCGGTACGGCGGCCCGTCCACGTCACCGCGGCGGCCACGCCGAGCCGGAGGGCGAGCGCCTCGAGCCCCGCGCGATACGCACGCTCGCTCTCGCGCGTGTCGCCGATCACGACGAGGCACGCCTCGGGGCGCGCGCGACGCAGCATCGCGAGCGCCTCGAGCAGCGTCTCCATCCCCTTGCCCGGGTACACGAGGCCGAAGTGGGCCAGCAACGGCGCGCGCGCCGGCACGCCGAGCGCCGCGCGCGTCGCGAGCGGATCGCCGCCCGCCGCCACCGCGATGTTGGAGCCGATGGGAATCTCGGTCAGCCGCCGCGCCAGCCAGCGCAGCCGGCGGCGCACCATGGCCGTGACCTCCTCGTTGGCGGCGACCACGTGGCGCGCGCTCGTGAGCAGCCAGAGGGCGGCCGCGCGCGAGCCGAGGGTGGCGTCGAGAAGCGTGTGGACGGTGACGACGGCCGGCGTGGAGAACGTCGCCCGGAGCGCGCGGCGCCGGTGGCGATAGAGGTCGGGCGCGTACTGGAGGTTCACGACGTCGGCGGCGACGACCCGCCACCACGGCGCCGCGTCGTCGAGGATCGGGAGCACGGCCACGCCGCCGCGCGCGGGGCCGCGCCATGCCGCGGAGGCGACCACGGTCACCTGCTCGCCCTGGCGCGCCAGCTCCTCGGCGAGGCAGCGCGTGTAGTCGCCGACCCCGCACGTGACGGCCTGCGGTGGGTACGACGGGCACGCGATCAGGACGCGCACGCCGGCACCTCCAGCGCGCGCGGCCGCCACACCCGCGCGATGAGCCGGCTGACCCCGAGCAGCGCGAGCGCGTTGAGGATGAAGAACAGCACCTGGTGCAGCGTCAGCGTCAGCCCCTCGAGCGTCGGCAGCCGCGCCAGCAGATCGCGCGCGCTCACGTCGGGCCGCGCGACGACCGTGTGCAGCGTGTCGAGGCCGGTCCACACGGGCAGCGCCTCCTTGAACAGCACGCCCATCCCCGTGCCCGACACGAACGTCTTGAGCGCGTACGGCAGCGCGTTGGGCACGGGCGCGAAGCCCGCCTGGGCGCCGAGATAGCCGCACACGAGCGACGGCACCGCCAGGAGCAGCAGCGCGCGGCGCCCCAGGCGCTCGAGCACGACGCCCGTGAACGCGGCCAGCAGCGGCAGCGCGGGAAAGAGGTAGCGCGCGCCGAGGCCGTGCGACCACGAGGCGCGGTCGGCGAACTGCGACTGCCACGAGGCGCCGATGACGACGAGGGCCGCGAGGAGCGTGACCGTCAGCGCCGCCTCCGCGCGCCGCGCCCCGCGCCAGGCCGTGGCGAGACCGGCCAGCGCGGTGAGGAGAAACGGGGAGTAGAGGAACAGCCCGCCGCGCGGGCCGACGAGGAAGTCGGCGACGATCGCCGGCTTGGGCGCCACGAATCTCGTCTGGAGCCCGGTGATCGCGGAGTACGACGTGCGCCACGGCGCGCCGAAGAGCCACGTGTCGTAGACGCCCAGGGCGAGCGCGAAGGGCGCGCCGCCCAGCGCGAAGGCCGCCGCCGCGCGCGCGCCGCTCCGCGCCAGGACGACGAAGCCGAGCAGGAGCGGCAGCAGCACGACCGAGTGGGTGAGCAGCACCGCCGCGCCGGCGAGCGCCCCGGCCGCCGCCCGGTGGCCCGCCCCACCGACGAGCGCGAGCCGGACAGCCATCGCGAGGGCGAGCGCGGTGAGACTCTCCTTCGTCAGCATGGTGCCGAACTGAAACGCCTGCGTGCCGAGCGCGAACAGCAGCGCGGCCAGCACGCGGCCGCGGCGGGACGCGCCCAGCCAGCCCGCGAGCCAGGCCACCTGCACCGCGGTCAGCGCCATGGCCGGCGCGCAGAGCAGCAGGACGACCACGGCGTTGACCGTCTCGAGCCCGGTCCAGCCCTCGACGGGCGCGCCGCCCGCGACGCGCCAGACGGCGTAGACCGGCGCGATCACCAGCGAGGTGCCGAACGGCACGCCCGGCACCACGCGGCCCGCGCGGGAGGTGGCCGTGTCCTTGCCCTCGTAGAGCCGCCAGTGCACGAGCTCCCAGCGGCCCGTGTCGACCAGCGACACCGCGCCGTCGACGAAGTTGTCGCTGTTGGAGAACTGCAGCCACGGGTTCCAGAACGCGACGTAGACCAGGAGCGCGGTGACGAAGATGCGGGCGCCGTCCGAGCGCCACGCGCTCACGTCGCCTCCACGGGCCGCCCGAGCGTCGTCAGCGCCAGCGCGGCGAGGATCGCGAGACCGTAGGTCTTGATGCCGGCCAGCAGCACGGCGGGGCCCGCGGTCAGGCCCGGGTGCTGGTAGTAGTCGTCGACGGCGCCGATGAGCACGAGGGCGAGCGCCAGCCACGCCGCGCGCCCGAGCGAGCCGTCGCGCAGCGTCGCGTCGACGAGGACGGCGAGCGGCAGCAGCGTGAAGACGAGGTGATTGATCGTGGTGTTCGGCGCGATCAGCAGCAGCACCAGCGCGACGAGCCCCAGCTCCGGCACGAGGCGCGCCGACGCGACCGGGCCCGGCGGCCGCAGCACGATGACGGCGCCGGCGAGGACCGCGAGCGAGGCGACGACGCCGACCGCGCGCCAGGCGCCGAGCGGCAGCGACGGCACGAGCCCGTGGCCCGTGGCGACGATCCAGCCGGTCAGCGAGAGGTTGCCGAGCTGGCCCGGCACCGTGCCGTAGCCGTACTGCGGCGCCACCCGCGTGACGTACTCCGCCGTGGCCGCCCAGCCGACCGTCGCCGCCGCCAGCGCCGTGCACGCGACGGCGGTGAGGCAGGCGACGCCGAACGCCCGCCACTTGCCCCGCCACGCGAGCCAGCCGATGAAGAGCGCGGGGTGCACGCGCAGCGCCGTCGCGACGCC
>QHSB01000033.1 GCA_003220335.1 Candidatus Rokuibacteriota bacterium | reverse complement strand
ATGGTGATGCGCTGGTCGAGGTGCTTGAGCCGGCGCACGCGCTCGCGCAGCTCGGGCGAGCCGATGAGGAGCAGCGTGACCAGGAAGCGATCGTCCGTCTGGAAGTTCATCAGCAGACGGACTTCCTCGAAGACGGCGTCGTCCGCGATGAGCTGCGCCTCGTCCACGATGATGACCGTGTCGCGGCCGTCGCGGTAGTTGCGGAAGAACAGGTCGTTGAGCAGGTGGAGCAGCTCGGACTTGCTCGTCTCGCGCGATTCGACGCCGAGCTGGTAGAGCGCCTCTCGCAGGAAGTCGGTGGCGTTCCAGCTCGGGTTGGTCAGCAGACCGATCTCGTAACGCTCGGCCTCCAACCGCTGGATCAGCGCGCGTGAGAGCGTGGTCTTGCCGCAGCCGTACTCGCCCGTCAGCATGCCGCAGCCCTTCCGGTGGCGCACGGTGTACACGAGGCGGACGAGCGCCTCCTCGTGCTCGGGCGACAGGTAGAAGAACTTCGGGTTCGGCGAATTGTCGAAGGGTGGCTCGCTCAGCTGCCAGTAGGCCTCGTACATCGGCTACCTGTTCGACCCGTTCGTGAGGGGGCCGTTGAACAGGACGAAAATCCCCGTGTAGGCGGTGACGAGGCTCGCGACGAGCGTGGCGATGGTGACGTAGTCCTGCCACCACTTCACCGCAACCTCGGGCACCGTCATCACCGCGCCGGGCTCGAGCGGCGGCGCCTCCGCCATCGCATAGGTGCGGCCGTTGCGAAAGGTCACGGTGGCCGCCCTCACCTTCGCGCGCGCGCTCGGGCCGCCGGCGGCGGCGAGGTACTCGCGCGCCGTGAGGTCGGGCCGGAAATCCTGGGCGCCGGGCACCTTCACCTCGCCCACGACGTACACCTTGTCCTCGAACACCGGCAGCACCACGACGTCGCCGTTCTGGATCGGGATGTTCTGCGTCTCGTCCTTCTCGACGAGGAGCCGCTGGAGGTCGACAGGGATGCGCTGGGCGGGCCCGGCGTCGGCGCGGTCCACGAAGGCCAGGCGCAGGTCGGCGAAGGCGGCGGCGCCGCCGGCTTTCACCACGACGTCGCGCACCCGCTCGCCGCGCGCCAGCTCGAAGCGCTGGACGATCGTCGGCTTGCCCTGCGTCTGCGTCTTGCCGCTGTCGGCCGCGCCGTTGAAAGCGCCACGCACCTCGACCACGTCCTGGATGCTGGTGAGCGGCGGCACGTAGAGCGCGTCGCCGGCTCGCAGCGGCACGTCGCCGGTGCTCGTGCGCCCCTCGCGCAGGTCGAGCGACGTCGTCTCCTTGCGCCCGTCGGGGCCGATGCGCGTGAGGCGCGCGGCCGAGCCCGCGCCGGCCACGCTGACACCGCCGGTCAGGTCGAGGAGCTCGCGCAGCGAGCCGTCCGCTCCGAGCTCGTACTCCCCCGGCCGGCGCACCGCGCCCGACAGCGTGACCGGCGCCACGCGCGGCGGCACGTTAATGCGCATGTCCTCCTGGACGAACGGATTCTGGGTGATGTCGCCCTTGAGCTCGAAGAGCAGGAGGTCGATCTCCGTCGTTCGGCCGGCGCGCGTGACCTGCACGTGCCGCGCGCTGCCGCGCGGCGTGATGCCGCCCGTGGTGAGGATGATCTCGTGCAGCCGCTGCGTGGCGAGCACCTGCAGGGTGCCGGGCCGCTCCACCTCGCCCGAGACGACGACCTCGAACGAGCGGGGCGAGATCACCGCGATGCTCACGTCGGCGTAGCGGAAGATCGACCGCGCGCGCTGGGTGATCGCCCGATTCGCCTCCAGGAGCGTGAGCCCCGCCACCTTGATCGTGCCCAGCGGGGGCAGCGCGATGGCGCCCTCGGGATCGACGACGATCTGCACGCGCGTCGCGTCGAGCCGCCCGACGATCTGCACCTCGAGCACGTCGCCGGGACCGAGCCGATAGTCGGGACCGGCGATGCTGCGCGCCTGCTGGCCGAGGTACAGGTCGCCGCGGCCGGGCGCGAGGGGGGCAAACGCGCCGGGGGTGCGGGGGGTCGGGGGCGTCGGCCCCGTTTGCGGCACCCCGGGGGGCGGGGCCCCGGGCGTAGGCTGTGCGACGGACAGGGTGGGGGCAAGGAGACAAACAACAAGGGCGAGACTGACGGATTTACGTGACAATCTGTTCACGGATTTGCTTGGATAGTTCGCGTGCAATACGACATTTTCGCTTTTTCGCTCAACGAGCGTCAAGAAAAAAGGGTAGACTTTTTCATAGGTTTTGCTTAGTCGCGCGGAGGAAGTCGAGGAAAGCGATGTCGCCGCAGACGGTTCGTGCCGTACTCGCAGCTTCAGTGCTTTTCGCCTTTGCCGGCGCTAGTTTCGCCCTGTATGCCGTGCTCACGAGGCCGGCAGACTCGGGCAGGGCCGCGGCGCCCGCCCCAATCGCCACCGCCGACGCGCTACAGGCCGCGTTCGTGAGCGTCGCGGAGCGGGTCCGGCCGGCGGTCGTCCACCTCGGAACGCTTCAAGTGGTGCGCGGCCGGCGGCCGCCGATGATTCCGGGTCCGAAGGCCGACGATCCGTTCTTCAAGGACTTCTTCGACCAGTTCTTCGGCCGCAGCGGTCCCGGCCGGCGCGAGGAGTTCGAGACACCGGGGCTCGGCTCCGGCGTCATCGTCGACAAGCGCGGCTACGTGCTGACCAACTTCCACGTCGTCAAGGGCGCAGACGCGGTGACCGTGCGGCTGGCCGACAAGCAGGAGTTCCGGGGCCGGATCGTCGGGTCGGATTCCAAGACCGACATCGCGATCATCAAGTTCGACGCCCCTGACGACGTGCGCGTGGCGACACTGGGCAACTCCGACGCCCTCCGTGTCGGCGAGTGGGCGATCGCCATCGGCAATCCCTTCGGGCTCGATCAGACCGTCACCGTCGGTGTGGTGAGCGCGACGGGACGCGCCGACGTCGGCATCGCGACCTACGAGAACTTCATCCAGACCGACGCCTCGATCAACCCGGGCAACTCGGGCGGCCCGCTCGTGAACCTGCGTGGCGAGGTCATCGGGATCAACACCGCCATCGTCGCCACCGGCCAGGGCATCGGGTTCGCGATCCCCGCCAACATGGTCAAGCGCGTCACCGCGCAGCTCATCGACCGCGGGCGGGTACAGCGGGGCTGGATCGGCGTCGCGCTTCAGCCGATGTCCGCGGAGCTGGCGCAGGCGATGGGGCGGCCGGATACGAAAGGGGCCATCGTCGCGCGCGTGTATCCCGGCAGCCCGGCGGAGGCGGCCGGCCTCGCTCAGAACGACGTCATCGTGGCCTTCGACGGCGCGGCCGTCGAGGACTACCACCACCTGCAGAGGATGTCGTCCGAGGCGGAGGTTGGCCGCAAGGTGAAGGTCGACTTCGTGCGCCGACGCGAGAAAAAGACCGTCGAGAAGAAAGTCGCCGAGGCCCCCGACACCGGCCCCACCGCCGAAACCCGCCCGAAGTA
>QHSB01000032.1 GCA_003220335.1 Candidatus Rokuibacteriota bacterium | reverse complement strand
GACGATGCGCTTCTGCCCGGGGTCGTGGCGTCCTGGCAGCCCGCCCCCATAGCCGGGCCCGCTCCAGCTGTTCACGAGGGCCGGCTCCGCGCGGTCTCGGCCCACGCCAGCGCCAGCACAAGGGCGGCGCCGAGGAAGCCGTTGTAGAGCGCCTGCGGCAGCACCACGTACACCATCAGCTCGCCGAAGGGCGCGGGGAAGTGGAAGAGCTGCAGCAGCCCGAAGCGCGCAAGCCCCTCGAGCAGCGAGAGCACGACGAGACCCGGCACCTGCACGAGGGGCTGGCTCACGCGCAACCGGCCGCCGAGTGCGCCGATCCCGAAGCCGATGACCGCCTTCGTCAGCGCCTGCACGCCAAGCAGCCCGCCCGTGGCCGCGTCCTGCAGCAGCCCCGCCACGAAGCCGGCGCCGCAGCCGAATTCGGGCCCGCGGCGCAGCGCGAGCAGCACCACCACGATCAGGGGGATGTCGGGCGCCACGTCCGCGATACGCAGGGCGGAGCCGACGGTGGCGTGGGCCACCCCGCCGCCGAGCACGGCGATCGCGAGAAACGCGCGCATCAGCCGTCGCTCCTGAACGAGGCGGCCACGTCGCGCGCGGCGCCGCCCGTGAGGAGGAGCACCTCGTCGATGCGCGCGAAGTCCACCGCCGGCGTGACCTGCGCGTAGCTGAACAGTGCCGAGCCGCGGTCGTCGATGGTGCGCACGCGGCCGATCGGGATCCCGCCGGGGAAGAGCCCGCCGAGCCCCGAGGTCACGACGACGTCACCGACCTGGATGCCGCTGCCGTCGCGCGCCATGTACTTGAAGCGCAGGGTGCCGCGCGGCTCGCCCTCGATGATGCCCGGGGTGCGCGTACGCACGACGTGGGCGCCGACGGTGGAGGCGGGATCGGTCAGCACCTGCACCACCGAGGAGCCCGCGCGCACGTCGACGATACGGCCCACCAGGCCGTCGGGTGCGATGACGGCGGTGAGGCGCGCGACCGCGTCGCCGCGCCCACGGTTGATCGTGAGCGAGCGGACCCAGCCGCCCCATTCGCGCGCGATGATCTCTCCAGCCATGGTCTCGAGCGGCAGCGACTCCTTCAGCGTGAGCAGCCGGCGCAGCCGCTGGTTCTCGGCGTCGGTCTCGGTCACTCGCAGCGCCTCGACGCGCAGCCGCTGCGTCTCGTCGCGGAGCCGGCGGTTCTCGGCGCGCACGTTCTTCCAGTCGCGGTACGTCCCCCACACCCCGAGGGTGGCGCGGTTGACGCGGGCGAGGACCGTCTGGATCGGCGTGGTGACCAGGGCGAGCGCGTCGGAGGCGCCGACGGAGCGGCCACGCATCTGGAGCGTGAGGAGCAGCAGGCAGACGCCGGCAACGATGCCGAGCAGCGCCAGTGCACGAATCCTCACGTCGACCCCCCGGAGGCGTCCTTTGGCTTACGCGGGGATCGCGACCTTCTTCAGCAGATCCAGCTCGTCCAGCACCTTGCCGGTTCCGAGTGCCACGCACGACAGCGGATCCTCGCCGGGCGTCACCGGCAGGTTGGTCTCTTGCCGCAGCAGATGATCGAGACCCCGCAGCAGTGCGCCGCCGCCCGTGATCACGATGCCCTTGTCGACGATGTCGGCCGCGAGCTCGGGTGGCGTGCGTTCCAGGCAGGTGCGAACGGTCTCCACTATCGTCATCACCGGCTCCCGCAGCGCCTCGCGGATCTCCTCGTCGGTGATCACGATGGTCTTGGGAATGCCGTCGATCAGGTCGCGCCCCTTCACTTCCATTGTTCGACGCTCGCCACCCATCGGGTACGCCGACCCGAGGGTCACCTTGATCTCCTCCGCGCGGCGCTCGCCGACCAGCAGGTTGTAGTGCTTCTTGATGTACTGCACGATCGCCTCGTCCATCTCGTCGCCCGCGATGCGGACCGACTTCGAGTAGACGATACCCGACAGCGAGATCACGGCAACCTCGGTGGTGCCGCCACCGATGTCCACGATCATGTTGCCGCCGGGTTCCTGGATCGGCAAGCCGGCGCCGATCGCGGCCGCCATGGGCTCCTCGATCAGGTAGACCTCCCGCGCGCCCGCCTGCATGGCGGAGTCGCGGACGGCGCGCTTCTCGACCTGGGTGATGCCGGACGGGACGCCGACAACGATGCGCGGCCGCACGAGCGTACGACGACGGTGCACCTTGGAGATGAAGTAATGCAGCATCTTCTCGGTGACGTCGAAGTCGGCGATGACGCCGTCCTTCAGCGGCCGGATGGCCACGATGTTGCCCGGGGTGCGGCCGAGCATCGCTTTCGCCTCGTGGCCCACCGCCAACACCGAGTGGTCGGCCTGGTGGATCGCGACGATGGACGGCTCGTTGAGCACGATGCCCTCGCCGCGGACGTAGACCAGCGTGTTCGCCGTTCCCAGGTCCACCGCGAGGTCGTTCGAGAACATCCCGGCCAGCAGGTTGTAGAACATCGGGTCTCCATCTTTCTGTACTGGTTACAGGCCCGTAAGCGAGTGTCGGTACATTAGCACAGTCCGTGCCAGACCTCCAGAAAAAGTCAGTTTTTCCAGTAATTTAGGAGCAATAGCGCGCGGTCGTCGAGGTCGCCAATGCCCTGAAAAGGAAAAGATTTTCAGGGCGTTGTGGACGTCAGGCGCCGACGCGCTTCCGGCACGAATCCCCCGGCGCGGATGACCTGCCGAACCACCGGCGAAACGGGCGCCGACCCGACGTTCCTGCCAGTAGTTTCGTCCAGAATGGCACCGGTCGTGACGTCAACCGTCACGCTGTCACCGGCGGCGATCATGGCGCCTGGATGTCTTTTGCTTTGGCGAAATGATCCGTGTACATCCGAATCGCGTCGCGAATCACGCGCTCGGCCTCGGCGCGCCCGCGAAAGCGCTCGACCTGCACTGTCTTGTCCTCCAGCACCTTGTAGTCGAGGAAGAAGCGTTGCAACTCCTTCAGCCGGTGCGGCGGTAGCTCGGCAATGTCCGTGTAGTGCGCGTACTCCGGATCGTCCACGTGCACGGCGATGACCTTGTCGTCCTGGCCCTTTTCGTCGCGCATGGTCATGACGCCGATCGCGCGCGCGCGCAGGATGCAGAGCGGCACCACCGGCTCCTGACCGAGCACAAGCACGTCGAGCGCGTCGCCGTCCTCGCAGTAGGTCTGCGGGAGGAAGCCGTAGTTCGCCGGGTAGTGCACGGCCGAGTGCAGCACGCGGTCCAGCCACAGCAGGCCCGTGCGCTTGTCGAGCTCGTACTTCACCTTCGAGCCCTTGGGGATCTCGATGATCGCGCGGAAGTGACGCTCGACGTGGTCGCCCAGCTCGACATCGTGCCACGGGTGCATAGCACAGCCGATGATACCCTGCGACGAGGCGCGGAGGCGCGCCACGGCTCCGCCGGAGCGCGCCGAGCGATGGGGGGTTGGGGGCCATTTCAGGGCCCCCACTACCTGCGACGCTGATCGAGGCGCGCCACGGCTCCGCCGGGGCGCGCCGAGCATTGGGGGGTTTGGGGGCCATGTCGGGGCCCCCATTACCTGCGACGATCATCGAGGCGCGCCACGGCTCCGCCGGAGCGCGCCGAGCAGAGGGGGTTTGGGGGCCATGTCGGGGCCCCCATGAAAATGGACGAATTCGAGGAATGGTTCGACAAGGGCGTGACCGATGGGCTGCCCGTGGTGCCGCCCACGCGCGCGCGGGTGGAGGCGATGCTGGCGGCGACGCACCGGGCGCGCGACGAGCTGCTGGGCGAGATGCCGCCCAATTACGGGCGGGTCACCGTGGAGAAGGCCGCGGTGAACGCGGTGATGGCGGGCTGCCGGCCCGAGTACCTGCCGGTGCTGATCGCGGCCACGGAGTGCGCGTGCGACCCCGCCTTCAACCTGCACGGCGTGGCGACCTCGACGCATTTCTCCGCGCCGCTGATCGTGGTGAACGGGCCGGTGCGCCAGCGCATCGACCTCAACTGCTCGTTCGGCGTGTTCGGCCCGGGCTATCGCGCGAACGCGACGCTCGGCCGCGCGCTGCGCCTGCTGATGATCAACGTCGGCGGCGCCCGGCCCGGCGGAATCTCGATGTCGACGTTCGGCCATCCCGGCCGCTACACGTACTGCATCGGCGAGCACGAGGAAGCCAGCCCGTGGCCGCCCTATCACGTTGCGCACGGACTGCCGCCCGGCTCGAGCGCGGTGACGCTCTTCGCCGGTGAGGCGCCGCACGGCATCTCCGACCACGCCAGCCGCACCGCCAAGAGCCTCGCGGGCTCGCTCGGCTGGTCGATGGCGGGACTCTGGAACAGCAAGCACTTTCCGCTCTACTCGCACACGATGCTCGTGGTCGGCCCCGAGCATGCGCGCACGTTCGCGGAGGACGGGTGGAGCCGGGACGATCTGGCACGACACCTCCACGGCACGATTCGCGTCCCCTACGGGACGCTGTTACCAGACGAGACTCACGGCGAAGGGACTAACCTTAGATTTGGAAAGACGCCTCCCGGGGCCGATACGCTGGTCAGTAAATTTCCATCTGTCGAAGAAATTCACATCGTCGTGGCGGGAGGCACCGCCGGCCGCTTCTCGATGGCGATCCCCGGCTGGCTCGGCACGAAGAATGGCTCACGTCCGGTGACCCGGCCTATTGACGAGGCTGATAGAGTTTGGGTGACAGCGCACGCCGCCCCGCCAGAATTCGGTTGACAGGTTTCCTGCCTCATGTAATTCTTGCCGCGGTTCAGGTTCCACACGGAGTCGATACGATTGACGAGATCGAGACACACGCCGCGCGGACCAAAAGTCGCGCGGCGTTTTTTTGTTTTGTAGCTTGCCTGCCAATACCGGCAGGTAACCCCGCGATTCCCGCGGGCGCACGCAGGGGCTGAAGACCCCCGAAGAGAGAGGTCAGAAGGAATGGCACAGGGACAGGTGAAGTGGTTCAACGATGCAAAGGGTTACGGGTTCATCACGCAGGAGGGCGGCGAGGACGTCTTCGTGCACTACAGCGCCATCCAGGCTCAGGGCTTCAAGTCCTTGGCCGAAGGTGACCGGGTCGAGTTCGAGGTGACCCGCGGCCCCAAGGGTCTTCAGGCAGCGAACGTCCGCAAGGTTTAGGTCCTACCCCTGTCGCTTCCGCCCGGGCCCGCCGGCGGGCCCGGGTGCTCTTCGAAGTACCTGCCAGGTAGAAGCCTCAGATCGAGACCAACGAGAAAGGTAAACGACCCCAAATGATCTGTTCGTTCAACCAGCTGCACCTCAGCGCGCCCATGCTCGACGCCATCGCGCGCGCGGGCTACATCACGCCCACGCCGATCCAGGCGCGGGCCATCGGCATCGCACTCGAAGGCAAGGACCTCATCGGCTGCGCCCAGACGGGCACCGGCAAGACGGCCGCCTTCGCGATTCCGACCATCGAGCGCCTCTGCGCGTCCCGTCCGGGCGCCGGCGCCCGCGCCCTCGTGCTCGCGCCGACGCGCGAGCTGGCGCTGCAGATCGCCGAGCACTTCGCGATGCTCGGCGCCGCGCGCGGCCTCCGCACGGTCACCCTCATCGGCGGCGAGCCGATGGGGCCGCAGCTGGCCGGGCTCGCGCGCCGTCCCGACGTCATCGTGGCCACGCCGGGCCGGCTCTTCGACCACCTCGAGCGCCGCAGCGCCACGCTGAGCTCCGTGCGCATCGTCGTCCTCGACGAGGCCGACCGTATGCTCGACATGGGCTTCGCGCCTCAGGTCGAGCGCATCCTGGCCGTCACGCCGCTCGACCGCCAGACGCTCTGCTTCTCGGCGACCATGCCCGAGGAAGTGGAGCGCCTCGTGCGCAAGCACCTCTCGCGCCCCGAGCGCGTGGAGGTCGGCACCGTGGCCAAGCCCGTGGCCGCCGTCACGCAGCGCCTCTACGCGACCGACAACCGCGAGAAGATGCCGCTGTTGCTGCAGCTCCTGGGCGAGGAGCGCGGCCAGACGCTGGTCTTCACCCGCACCAAGCACCGCGCCGACCGCCTGGCGCGCGCCGTGGCCGCCGCCGGCCATCGCGTCACGCGGCTGCACGCCGATCGCACGATGTCGCAGCGCCGCGAGGCGCTCGACGGCTTCCGCGCCGGCCGCTACCGCATTCTCGTGGCCACCGACATCGCCGCGCGCGGCATCGACGTGCCGGAGATCGCGCACGTGGTCAACTTCGACCTCCCGCATACGCCGGAGGATTACATCCACCGCATCGGCCGCACCGCGCGCGCCGAGGCGACCGGGCAGGCGACGAGCTTCGCCGTGCCCGAGGAACGGGACCAGTTGCGCGCCATCGAGCGGCATCTCGGCCACCCCGTGCCGCGGAGCTGAAGCAGAAGCTCGCAACACCCGACCATGATGGTCGGATCAACAAGGGGCGCAACGACGCCCCGGAGGACAGTAGAGATGGCAACCGGTACCGTGAAGTGGTTCAACGACGCGAAGGGCTTCGGCTTCATCACCCAGGAAGGTGGCGAGGACGTCTTCGTGCACTACAGCGCGATCCAGGCGCAGGGCTTCAAGAGCCTCGTCGAGGGTGACCGCGTGGAGTTCGAAGTGACGCGCGGCCCGAAGGGTCTGCAGGCGGCGAACGTCCGCAAGGCCTAGCGCGCCCGGCGCCGCCCGTGCGCGCGCGCGGGCGGCGCCGGCCGCTCGATTACAGACGGTCGATCACGAGAGATCGACCCAGACCGTCTTGACTTCCGTGTACTGCTCCAGTCCCGCCGCGCCCATCTCGCGCCCGAAGCCGGATTCCTTGAAGCCACCGAAGGGCAGCGCGGCGTCGAACAGGTTGTAGGCGTTCACCCACACCGTGCCGGCGCGGATCGTCTGCGCGGCGCGCAGGGCCTTGGCGACGTCGCGGGTCCACACGGCGGCGGCCAGCCCGTACGTCGTGTTGTTGCCCTCGGCCAGCCCCTCCTCGAGTGACTTGAACGGGATGACCGACAGCACGGGGCCGAAGATCTCCTCGCGCGCGATCTTCATCGAGTTGCGCACGCCGTCGAAGATGGTCGGCTGGATGAAGTAGCCCTTGCCGTTGCCGACGGTGGCCCGGCCGCCGCCGGTCACGAGGCGCGCGCCCTCCTGCTTGCCCGCCTCGATGTAGGACAGCACGGTCTCCATCTGCGCCTTCGACACCACGGGACCCATGCGGGTGGCTTTGTCCATGGGATCGCCGACGGTGAGCCCCTTCACGCGGTCGGTGAGCTTGGACATGAAGGCGTCGTGGATGGAGTCCTCGAGGAACAGCCGTGAGCCCGCGGCGCACACCTCGCCCTTGTTGTAGAAGATCCCGGTGAGGGCGCCCTTCACCGCCGCCTCCATGTCGGCGTCGGCGAACACGATGTTGGGCGACTTGCCGCCGAGCTCGAGCGAGAGCCGCTTCAGCGTGCCCGCCGCCTCGCGCATGATCTGCTTGCCGACCTCGGTGGAGCCCGTGAACGCGATCTTGTCCACGCGCGGGTCGCGCACCATGGCCATGCCGACCTTGCCGCCGGGACCCGTCACCACGTTGACCACGCCCTCGGGCACGCCCGCCTCCTGGCAGAGCTCGGCGAACTTGAGCGCGGTGAGTGGCGTCTGCGACGCGGGCTTCAGCACGATCGTGTTGCCGGCGGCGAGGGCGGGCGCGAGCTTCCACGACGAGAGGAGGAAGGGGAAGTTCCACGGCACGATGGCGCCGACCACGCCGACGGGCTGGCGGAGCGTGAACGTGAAGGCGCCCGGCCGGATGGCCAGCGTCTCGCCGTGGATCTTCGTGGCCCAGCCCGCGAAGTAGCGGAACACGTCGGCCGCGAACGGAATCTCGACCTTGCCCGAGTCGAACATCGTCTTGCCCGTGCAGAGGCTCTCGAGCTTCGCCAGCTCGTCGAGATTCTTGGTGATGAGGTCGCCGAGCCGCCAGACGATGCGGCCGCGCTCGTGCGCGCTCAGCTTCGGCCACGGCCCGGAGTCGAAGGCCTTGCGCGCGGCCGCCACCGCGGCATCGATGTCGCGCTCGTCACCGCGGCCGACCTGGGTCAGCGGCTCCTCGTTGGCGGGGTTGATCGGCTGGTAGGTCTCGCCCGAGGCCGGAGCCTGCCACTTGCCTGCGACGAAGATCTCTCCTGCGTTCATCGTGTCGACCTCGTGGGGCGTGTCGCCCGTGGTTGCTTGAACGATTGTTCGAAGTGGCGCGTCATGGACTCTTCGAGCGCGCTCCGGAACGTCCGGTAGCGCGCGAGGAACCGCTTGCCGGGCTCCGTCAGCCGCATGCCGCTCTCGGGGCCGCCGCCCGCCGCGCGCTCCACGAACTTGAAGCCGGCCGCGTGCTCCAGTTCGCGCAGGTAGCCCCAGGCATTGCGGTACGACATCTCGAACGCCTTGGCCGCCTGTTTGAGCGAGCCGCGCTCCTCGATGGCCTCCAGCAGCCGCGCCCGGCCGTCGCCGAACTTGAGATCCTCGCCGAACGTCACCCAGACCTTGAGCTTCGGCTTCATGACAGACCCCGATCTTACGTCACGAACACGTCTCTGTCGCGTCACGCCGCCAGCATCTTCGCCTGCGGTAACAGGGCCGCGCCTCGGCCGCATGGCGTTCGAGAACGTCGTGGCGAGCCCGTATCCGCAAGACAGGACGGTCGTCGTGCTCACCGACGACGGCTCGCTGAGCACGGCGCCGATCGCCGCCAACTTCTCGGGAGAGGTCTACGTCTACGTCGGTACCAAGACCACGCACGGCCATCCGGTCGAGCAGGCGGGCCTGACCAACGGCACGCTCTCCGGCATCGTTCAGCGCGCGGCGATGGCCAGGGCGATCCGCTCCGGTGTCATCGGCAGCTCGGTGAGGCGCACGCCGGCGGCGTCCTCGATGGCGTTGGCGATGGCGGCCGGCGCGGGGACGATGGGGGGCTCGCCGACGCCGCGCGCCCCGAACGGGCCAGCCGGTGACGGCTTCTCGAGGATGATGCATTCGATGTTCGGCAGGTCGGCGGCCGTCAGCTTGCGGTAGTCGAGCAGGCTCGGGTTCATCAGCCGGCCCTTGTCGTCGTACATCAGGCCCTCGGTGAGGGCGATGCCGAGGCTCTGCACGGCGCCCCCCTGCATCTGCCCCTCGCACGCGAGCGGGTTGATGGCCTTGCCCACGTCCTGCGCGACGACGAACTCGTGCAGCGTGACCTCGCCCGTGTCCGGGTCCAGCTCGATCCGCGCGAGCTGGCCGGCGAAGGCCGGGGCCTGCTGCGTGAAGGCGGGGTTGGCCACGCCGAGCACGGGCGGGACCTTCGACATATAGAGGTTGCCCTTCTTGCCGATGGAGGCGATGGTCACGCCCTTGTCGGGCACGCCGCGCACGACCACCTTGCCGTCCTCGATCTCGAGATCCTGCACCGCCGCCTCCAGCTCCTTGGCGGCGATCTCGAGGGTCTGCCGCCGCGCGTCCTGCGCGGCCTGCAGCACTGCCGTGCCGACCGTGTACACGGTCTTGCTGCCGGCGCTCAGCCCGGTCATCGGTGCGACATCGGTGTCGCCGGTGGTGATCTTGACGCGGTCGATGTCCACGCCGTAGGCGGTCGCGGCGATTTGCGCGAGCGCGATGTTGGTGCCCGCGATGTCCACCTGCCCCGTCAGCACGCTCAGGGAGCCGTCCGGATTGAGGCGGACGGTGGCGCTGGTCGGCTGCAATCCGCCCAGCCAGCCGCCGAGCGACAGCCCGGTGCCGCGCAGCCGGCCAGCGGGGGCGCTCTTCTTCCATTCGTCGCGCTTTTTCCAGGACGGGTGCTGGGCGAGGCGCTCGAGCACCTCGTACGCGGCGTTGCTCGCCCATGGCTGGTTGTTCGCCATCGGCTCGCCCTCGCGCTCGACGTGGCGCAGACGAAACGCCACGGGATCCTGCCCGATCGCGTCGGCGATCTGGTCCATGTGCGAGTCGATGGCGTAGATCGTGTGCGGCGCCACCGGGGCCCGATACGCCGCAATGCTCGGCTTGTGAGTCAGCACCTCGAAGCCGCGCACTTCGAAGGCCGGCCACTTGTAGAGGCTGGCCAGGAAGACCGCGCCCACCGCGAGCACGGCGCCGGAGAACGCGCCCGACTCGATGATGATCTCGCCGTCGAGCGCCATCAGCGTGCCGTCGCGCTGGACGCCGGTCTTCAGCTTGATGATGACTTGAGGAGCCGGCATGCCCGCCACGAGCTCCTCGCGGCGGGTCATCACGTAGCGTACCGGCCGGCCGGTCACCCGCGCGAGCTCGGCAGTGACGGGCTCGCAGAGCGCGCGGATCTTGCCGCCGAAGCCGCCCCCGCACTCCACGGGGATGACCTTGATGCGGTTCTCCGCGATCTCGAGCACGTCGGCGACCTCGCTGCGCGTGTTGAACGAGCCCTGCGTGCTCGCCCACAGCGTGAGCTGG
>QHSB01000031.1:14004-15494 GCA_003220335.1 Candidatus Rokuibacteriota bacterium | reverse complement strand
AAATGCTGGAGCGGGAAACGGGATTCGAACCCGCGACCCCGACCTTGGCAAGGTCGTGCTCTACCACTGAGCTATTCCCGCGTTCCAGCGGACTCGGATTGTACCACGCCGCTCAGGGAGCGGCGGACCGCAGCGCGTCCGCGGCGTCCTCCGGCGGCGCGGGATTGATGAAAAATCCGCTGCCCCACTCGTAGCCGGCCACCCGCGTGAGCTTCGGAATGATCTCCAGGTGCCAGTGGAAGTAGTCCACCGCTCCCTCGCGCAGGGGCGCGGTGTGGAGCATGAAGTTGAACGGCGGCGCGCCGAGCACGCGGTTCATGCGGCGCATGAAGGCGCCGACCATCTCGGCCAGGCCGCGTAGCTCGTCGACGCCCGACTCCTCGAAGGCCGCGCGGTGGCGCACCGGCAGGATCCACGTCTCGAATGGAAAGCGCGGCGCGAAGGGCTCGAGGGCGACGAAGCCGCCCGTCTCCGCGACCACCCGCCGCCGGTCGCGCCGATCCTGGCGGATGACGTCGCACCACACACAGCGCTCCTTGCGCTGCCAGTACTGCTGCGAGCCCGCCAGCTCCTCGGTCACCATGATCGGGATGATCGGGGTGGCGATGAGCTGGCTGTGCGGATGCTCGAGCGACGCCCCGGCGGCCTCGCCGTGGTTCTTGAACACGAGCACGTACTCGAAGCGCGGGTCCTTCTTGAGATCGAGGATGCGGTCGCGGAACGTGAGGAACACGTCGGCCACGGCGTCGCTCGGCATCGTGGCCAGCGTCGCGGAGTGGTCGGGTGTCTCGATCACGACCTCGTGGGCGCCGACGCCGTTCATCCGGTCGTAGAGCCCCTCGGCGCTCGGCTCCAGGTCGCCCTCGATGCGGAGCGCCGGGAATTTGTTCGGGACCACGCGCAGCGACCAGCCGGGCCCGTCACGTCTCGTGTCGGGTGGCCGCACGGCGACGATCTCGGGCGGCGTCTTGTCCTCGTTGCCGGTGCAGAACACGCACGTCCCGCCGCGCGGCCGCACGGGCTCGGTGTTGAAGTCCGACGGCCGCCGCGCGCGCTCGGTCGAGATGATGACCCAGCGGCCGACCACGGGGTCCTTGCGGAGCTCAGGCACGGCGGCCCTCCACCGGCGCATCCTCGCGCGTGGGCGCGCGTCCGAGCAGCGACGCCAGCGCGTCGGCGGCGGGCTTGCCGTCGAAGAGCACGGCGGCCACCTCGGCACAGATCGGCAGCGACACGTCGTGGCGCCGCGCCAGCGCCAGCGCGGAGCGAACCGTCGGCACGCCCTCCGCGACCATGCGCGTCTTCGCCGAGGCCGCCGTGAGGCTGTCGCCGCGCGCCAGCGCCATGCCGAGCGAGCGGTTGCGCGAGAGCGTGCCGGTCGCCGTGAGCACGAGGTCGCCCATGCCCGCGAGCCCTGCGAGCGTCGTCGGCTCGCCCCCGAGCGCCACCGCCAGCCGCGTCATCTCGGCGAGCCCGCGCGTGACCAGCGC
>QHSB01000031.1:0-13792 GCA_003220335.1 Candidatus Rokuibacteriota bacterium | reverse complement strand
GGCACGCTCGCCAGCGTCGCCGCGAAGAATTCCGAAGGCACGACCATCACGATGACCTCGGCGCCGTCCACCGCCGCCGCGATGTCGCCGGTCGCCTCGACGCCGAGCGGCAGGTCGAAGTCGGGCATGTACACGGGGTTCCGGCGCCGTGCCCGGATGCCATCGACGATCTCCGGCTCGCGCGCCCACAAGCGGATCGGGGTCCCGGTGCGCGCCAGGTGGATGGTGAGCGCGGTGCCCCAGGAGCCCGCGCCGACCACGGCGATCACGACGGCGACGCCCGAGGCGTCCGGCGCTCGCCGAGCCGACGCTCGGTGCCGGCGCGCAGCCGCCCGATGTTCTCATGGTGGCGCAGCACGACGATCGCCGCCACCGCGACGGCGCCCGCCACCGCCGACCGGGGTGCCCCGAGCGCCAGCGCGCCGAACGGCACGCAGGCGGCGGCGAGGAGCGAGCCGAGCGAGACGAAGCGCGTGGTAGCCACCACCACCAGGAAGACCGGGAGCGCGGCGAGGGTCGCCAGCGGCGCCAGCCTCAGCAGCGCCCCCAGGCCCGTGGCCACGCCCTTGCCGCCGCGGAAGCGGAGGAACACCGACCAGCAGTTGCCGACGACCGCAGCCACCGCGCCGACGGCCAGCGCACGCGGCGCGCCGCCGCCCACCCAGCCCGCGACGCCGACGGCGAGGTAGCCCTTCACGGTGTCGCCGAGCAGCGTGAGGATCGCCGGCAGACGGCCCGCCGTGCGCAGGACGTTGGTGGCGCCGATGCTGCCGCTGCCGTGGCGGCGGATGTCGGTGACTCCAAACAGCCGCGCGACGAGGTATCCGACCGGAATGGCTCCGACGACGTACGCGGCGACGGCCGCGAGCGCGATCACGACCAGCGTTCTTCGTCCGGCACGATGGCGCGGTAGTCCGCCTTGCGGAAGAACCGGTAGAAGTAGTCCACGGCCGAGACGATGGTGAGCGCGACGGCCACCCAGAGCACACCCATGGCGGCGCCATGGAACGTGGGCGAGACGATCCCTTTTTCGAGAATGAGCATCGTCACCGCCACGTACTGGCCGACCGTCTTCCACTTCGCCAGTCGGGAGGCGGGCACGATGACCCCGTGACCGGCCGAGACGGCGCGCAGCCCGGTGACGGCCAGCTCGCGCCCGATGATCACCACGACGATCCAGGCCGGGATCTTGTCGATCGTCAGCAGCGACACGAGCGCGGCCGCGACGAGCAGCTTGTCGGCGATCGGGTCGAGCAGGGTGCCGAGCGTGGTCACCTGGTTGCGCCGCCGCGCCAGCACGCCGTCGAGCCAGTCGGTGAGCGCCGCCGCCGTGAAGATGCCGGCCGCGATGAGCGCGTGCACCCGCGAGCTGGAAATGAGGAAGAGGATGAGCAACGGGACGGCGACGATCCGCGTGAGGGTGAGCCCGATCGGTAAGTTCACGCTTCGCTCCCGCTCGCCCAGTTGGGCTGCGTCATTATCCGTGGGCAACGACGAGGTTGTCAACGTCGGCGCGGTAGACGGGCACCACCGTGGAGGTGTCCAGGGTCAGGCAGGCGGCGACGTCGGCCGCCCGGCCGCGCGAGGTGAGGTGCCGGGCCCAGGACGAGTCCCGGGCCAGCCGGCCCACCTCCTTGCCGTACGGCCGCGCCAGCGCGGCGGCCTCCTGGGCCGCCGCCGTGGCGTGCGACCCGGGCTCGGCGGCCACGAGCCGCTCGACCAGCACGCCCGCGCACACGTGATCCTCCAGCGAGCGGGTACCCCGCTCCCCCGAGCAGAGCAGGAGCACGTCGCGCCGTGCGGCGAGCGCCCAGGCGGCCGCGGCGCCGAGATTCACGAAGGCGGCCACGCCGATGGCGGCGGCGCCCCGCGCGGCCAGCAGCGCGCGCGTGCCGTTGCTGGTGGTCATGATCACGGCGCGCCCGCCGATGCGCGCCCGCGTGAACTCGAGCGGCGAGTTACCCAGGTCGAAGCCCTCGAGCGGCTCGCCCCGCCGCTCGCCTGCCACCAGCGCGCCGGGCAGGCCGGCCAGGCGCGCGCGGGCCTCCTCCGGGGTGGCGACCGGCATGATGGCCGCGCAGCCGTTGGTGAGCGCGGTGACGATGCAGGTCGAGGCGCGCAGCACGTCGATGACGAGGACGGTCGACGTCGCGACCGCGGCGCGATCGAGGCCGTCCGGCGTGACGGCGACGTCGACCCGCACGCTCAGCTGCGTCGATCGCGCAGCGAGCGGATCTTGAGGCGAAGCGCGTTCAGGTTGATGAAGCCCTCGGCGTCGCGCTGCCGGTAGACCGCGTCGGCCTCGAACGTCGCGAAGTCCGTGCGGTAGAGCGAGCGCGGCGAGCGGCGGCCGGCCACGGTCACGTTGCCCTTGTAGAGCTTGAGCCGGACCGTCCCCGTCACGTCCTGCGCGCACTCGTCCATCAGCGTCTGGAGCGCGCGCCGCTCGGGCGCGAACCAGAATCCGTAGTAGATCATCTCGGCGTAGCGGGGCACGAGCCCGTCGCGCAGGTGCAGCACCTCGCGATCGAGGGTGAGCGACTCGAGGGCGCGGCGCGCCACGTGCACGATCGTCCCGCCCGGCGTCTCGTAGACCCCGCGGGACTTCATGCCGACGAAGCGGTTCTCGACGAGATCGACGCGGCCGATGCCGTGCTCGCCGCCGAGCCGGTTCAAGGCGGTGAGCAGCTCGACGGGACCGAGGCGGCGACCGTCGACGGCCACCGGGTCGCCGTGCTCGAACTCCAGCAGCACCTCGACGGGGATGTCGGGCGCCGATTCCGGCGACTGGGTGAGCTGGAACATCTTGTCCGGCGGCTCCGCCCACGGGTCCTCGAGGATCCCGCCCTCGTAGGAGATGTGGAACAGGTTGCGGTCGGTGGAATAGGGCCGCTCGGCGGTGACGGGCACGGGGATGTCGTGCCGCCGCGCGAACTCCATCAGCGCGCTGCGCGAGGTCAGGTCCCACTCGCGCCAGGGCGCGATCACCCGGAGCTGCGGCGCCAGCGCGGCGTACGTCAGCTCGAAGCGCACCTGGTCGTTGCCTTTCCCGGTCGCCCCGTGCGCCACGGCGTCGGCGCGCTCCTTCAACGCGATCTCCACCTGCGCCTGGGCGATGAGCGGTCGCGCGATCGAGGTGCCGAGCAGATAGGCGCCCTCGTACACCGCGTTGGCGCGCAGCATCGGGAAGATGAAGTCGCGCACGAACGTCTCGCGCAAGTCCACCACGTGCACGCCGACGGCGCCCGTCTTGAGTGCCTTGTCGCGGATGGGGATCAGCTCCTCGCCCTGGCCGAGGTCGGCGCAGTAGGCGACCACCTCGCACTCGTAGGTCTCGATGAGCCAGCGGAGGATGACCGAGGTGTCGAGTCCGCCCGAGTAGGCGAGCACGACTCGCTTCACGTCAGGCATCGTCGGCCGAGCCCACGAGGAGGTCGAGGATCACCGCCTTCTGCGCGTGCAGGCGGTTCTCCGACTGGTCGAGCACGATCGAGCGCGGGCCGTCGAGGACCGCGTCGGTGATCTCCTCGCCGCGGTGGGCGGGCAGGCAGTGCATGACGAGCGCGCTCGGCTTGGCGAAGCCGAGCACCGTGTCGTTGAGCTGGTAGCGGCTGAACGCCTCCTGCCGCTTGACCTTCTCCGCCTCCTGCCCCATCGAGGTCCACACGTCGGTATAGAGCACGTCGGCGCCGGTGGCGGCGTGCTTCGCGTCCTCGGTGACTTCGACCCGGCCGCCCAGCCGCCGCGCTTGCGCGAGCACGCGCGGGTCGGGCTCGTAGCCCGGCGGGCAGGCGACGGTGATCGAGGCGCCGAGCAGCGCGCCGACGAGCATCACCGAGTGGCAGACATTGTTGCCGTCGCCGATCCAGGCCAGCCGCGTCCTGGCCGGGTCGAGCCCGCGCTCCCACAGCGTGAACCAGTCGGCGATCGCCTGGCAGGGATGCTCGAAGTCGGAGAGCGCGTTGATCACCGGGATGCTCGCGTTGCGCGCCAGCGTCTCGACGGTGGCGTGGGCGAAGACCCGCGCGGCGATCCCGTCGACCCAGCGCGAGAGATTGCGCGCGACGTCGGGCACCGACTCGCGCGTGCCGAGGCCGATCTCGTGGCCGGCGAGGTAGACGGCCCGGCCCCCGAGCTGGACGATGCCGACCTCGAAGGTCACGCGCGTCCGCAGCGAGGGCTTCTCGAAGATCAGCGCCACCGACCGTCCCTCCAGCGGCGCGCCGCGGCGTCCCGCCTTCCAGCGCTGCTTGAGATCCGCGGCGAGCGTGAAGAGGGCCAGGACCTGCTCGCGCGTCAGGTCGCCCGTGGAGACGAAATGCCTCACGCCTTGACCTTGGCGAGCACGGTCTCGAGGACGTCGATGGCCCGGCGGATGTCCGCGGACTCGACGATGAGCGGCGGCACGAGCCGCACGACTTTTTCACCCGCGCTGAGCACGAGCAGGCCGGCATCGCGGCAGGCGTCGACGATCGGCGCCGCCGGCGTCGAGACCTCGACGCCGATGAGGAGACCACGGCCGCGCACCTGCTTGATGACCGGGTGTGCGGGCTGGAGCGCCCGCAGGCCGTCCATCAGCTCGCGGCCCATCCTGGCGGCGCGCTCCGGCAGCTTGTCGCCGATCACGGTCGTCAGCGTGGCCAGCGCCACCTGCGTGACGAACGGCGTGCCGCCGAAGGTCGAGCCGTGGGAGCCCGCCGTGAGCACGGACGCGGCCTCGTCGCGGCACAGCATGGCGCCGATGGGCACGCCGTTGGCGAGGGCCTTCGCGAGCGTCATGACGTCGGGCTCGACGCCGGCGTGCTCGTAGGCCCACAGCCGTCCGGTGCGGCCGACGCCCGTCTGGATCTCGTCGAAGATGAGCAGCGCTCCCGACTCGTCGCAGAGCTTGCGCAGACCGGGCAGGTAGTCGTCGTCGGGAACGTGCACGCCGCCCTCGCCCTGGATCGGCTCGACGAGGATGGCCGCCGTGTGGCTGTCCATCGCGCGCTCCATGGCGCGCAGGTCGTTGTACGGCACGTGCTTGAAGCCCGGCATGAGCGGCTCGAAGCCGTGCTGGTACTTCGGTTGGCCGGTGGCCGTCACCGTGGCCAGGGTGCGCCCGTGGAACGAGTTGTTGGTGGCGATGACCTCGTAGCGGTCGTCGGCCAGCTTCTCCTTGCCGTACTTGCGCGCCAGCTTCAGCGCCGCCTCGTTCGCCTCTGCCCCCGAGTTGCAGAAGAACACGCGGTCGGCGAAGGAGTTCTCGACGAGCAGCTTCGCGAGGTGGATCTGCGGCGCTGCGTGGAAGATGTTGGAGACGTGCAGCAGCGTCGCCGCCGCCTCGCGGATGGCGCCGGTCACGACGGGATGACAGTGGCCGAGCGCGGTCACCGCGATGCCCGTGGTGAAGTCGAGGTACTCGCGCCCGTCGGAGTCCCACACGCGTGTGCCCTCGCCGCGCACGATGAGGATCGGCGTCCGGCCGTAGTTGGGCGTGTGGTACTTCGCGGACCACTCGAGCAGCGTCTTCGTGTCGACCTTGTCATCCTTCACAGTACGATCTCCGTCCCGATGCCTTCTCGCGTGAACAGCTCGAGGAGGATCGCGTGGGGCAGCCGGCCGTCGATGATGTGCGCCTTGGCGGTGCCGCCCTCCAGCGCGCGCAGCGACGACTCGACCTTCGGCAGCATCCCGCCGTCGATCACGCCCGCCTTCACGAGTCGCTCGGCGTCCTTGCGCGCGAGCGTGCTCACGAGCTTTCCGTCCTTGCCTTGGATGCCCTGCACGTCCGTGAGGTGGATCAGCTTCTCGGCGCCGAGCGCGGCCGCGATCTCGCCGGCCACGAGATCCGCGTTGATGTTGTAGGTCTCGCCGCCGCCACCCACGCCGACGGGCGCGATCACCGGGATGTAGCCGCGCTCCTCCAGCAGGCGGATCGGATCGGCGTTGACCCGCTCCACCTCGCCGACGAGCCCGATGTCGACCGCCGTGCCGTTCTCCAGCCGGTGCAGCCGGCGACGCGCGAGCAGCAGCGTGCCGTCCTTGCCCGACAGCCCCACCGCCTTGCCGCCGTGGTGGTTGATGAGGCCGACGATCTCCTTGTTGATCTTGCCGACCAGCACCATCTCGACGATCTCGACCGTCTCCTCGTCGGTGACGCGCATGCCGCCCACGAACGTCGGCTCCTTGCCGAGCCGCTTCATGAGGGCGCCGATCTGCGGCCCGCCGCCGTGGACGATGACGGGGTTGATGCCGACGAGGTGCAGGAGGATGACGTCCAGCGCGAACGTCTCCTTGAGGTCGGCCTGGTCCATGGCGGCGCCGCCGTACTTGATGACGACGGATTTCCCCCGGAACTCCCGGATGTACGGGAGCGCCTCCATGAGGATCTCGACGCGCTTGACCTGATTTTCCATCACAGGCTCGCCTCGCCTACGGCTGCGGCTCTCACTCCCATGACTAGAGGATGTACCGGGAGAGGTCCTGGTCCCGCCAGATGTCGGCGAGCCGCTGCCGGACGTGCTCCGCGTCGATCGTCAGCTCCTTGCCCGGCAAGTCCGGGGCGTCGAACGAGATGTCCTCCAAGAGCTTCTCCATCACCGTGTACAGGCGCCGCGCGCCGATGTTCTCCGTGCTCTCGTTCACGCGCATGGCGATCTCGGCGATGGCCTCCACCGCCTCCGGCAGGACGTGGAGCGTGACGCTTTCCGTCTTCAGCAGCTCCACGTATTGCCGTACCAGCGCGTTCCGGGGCTCGGTCAGGATGCGGACGAAATCCTCCCGCGTCAAGGGCTCGAGCTCCACGCGGATCGGAAACCGGCCCTGCAGCTCGGGGATCAGGTCCGACGGCTTGGCGACGTGGAAGGCGCCGGCGGCGATGAACAGCACGTGGTCGGTGCGGACCACCCCGTACTTGGTCGTGACCGCCGAGCCCTCGACGATCGGCAGCAGGTCGCGCTGCACCCCTTCGCGCGAGACGTCCGGGCCGTGGCCGGCGCTCTGGCGTCCGGCCACCTTGTCGAGCTCGTCCAGGAACACGATGCCCGAGTTCTCGACGCGGCGGATGGCCTGGGCGACGACCTCCTCCATGTCGACGAGCTTGGCGGCCTCCTCCTGGGCGAGGATCCGGCGGCAGCCGGCGACGCGCGAGCAGCAGCGTGCCGTCCTTGCCCGACAGCCCCACCGCCTTGCCGCCGTGGTGGTTGATGAGGCCGACGATCTCCTTGTTGATCTTGCCGACCAGCACCATCTCGACGATCTCGACCGTCTCCTCGTCGGTGACGCGCATGCCGCCCACGAACGTCGGCTCCTTGCCGAGCCGCTTCATGAGGGCGCCGATCTGCGGCCCGCCGCCGTGGACGATGACGGGGTTGATGCCGACGAGGTGCAGGAGGATGACGTCCAGCGCGAACGTCTCCTTGAGGTCGGCCTGGTCCATGGCGGCGCCGCCGTACTTGATGACGACGGATTTCCCCCGGAACTCCCGGATGTACGGGAGCGCCTCCATGAGGATCTCGACGCGCTTGACCTGATTTTCCATCACAGGCTCGCCTCGCCTACGGCTGCGGCTCTCACTCCCATGACTAGAGGATGTACCGGGAGAGGTCCTGGTCCCGCCAGATGTCGGCGAGCCGCTGCCGGACGTGCTCCGCGTCGATCGTCAGCTCCTTGCCCGGCAAGTCCGGGGCATCGAACGAGATGTCCTCCAAGAGCTTCTCCATCACCGTGTACAGGCGCCGCGCGCCGATGTTCTCCGTGCTCTCGTTCACGCGCATGGCGATCTCGGCGATGGCCTCCACCGCCTCCGGCAGGACGTGGAGCGTGACGCTTTCCGTCTTCAGCAGCTCCACGTATTGCCGTACCAGCGCGTTCCGGGGCTCGGTCAGGATGCGGACGAAATCCTCCCGCGTCAAGGGCTCGAGCTCCACGCGGATCGGAAACCGGCCCTGCAGCTCGGGGATCAGGTCCGACGGCTTGGCGACGTGGAAGGCGCCGGCGGCGATGAACAGCACGTGGTCGGTGCGGACCACCCCGTACTTGGTCGTGACCGCCGAGCCCTCGACGATCGGCAGCAGGTCGCGCTGCACCCCTTCGCGCGAGACGTCCGGGCCGTGGCCGGCGCTCTGGCGTCCGGCCACCTTGTCGAGCTCGTCCAGGAACACGATGCCCGAGTTCTCGACGCGGCGGATGGCCTGGGCGACGACCTCCTCCATGTCGACGAGCTTGGCGGCCTCCTCCTGGGCGAGGATCCGGCGCGCCTCGGCGACGCGGACGCGCCGGCGCCTCGTCCGCGAGGGCATCATGTTCGAGAGCATGTCCTTGAGGTGGATGCCCATCTCCTCCATGCCCTGGCCCGAGAAGATCTCGAGCATCGGCATGGCCTGCTGCTGGGTCTCCAGCTCGACCATGCGCTCGTCGAGACGCCCGGCGCGCAGCTGCGCGCGCAGCTTCTCCAGGGTGGCGTCGCGCGAGGCGCCCGCGCTGACCTGCTCGAGCGAGGCGCTCCCGAACGGCTCGGCGCCCGTGCGCGGCAGCAGCAGGTCGAGCAGCCGGTCCTCGGCGAGCCGCTCCGCCTTCTCCTGCACCTGCACCATCAGCTCGGCCTTCACCATGTTGACGCCGAGCTCGGTCAGGTCGCGGATCATCGATTCGACATCGCGACCCACATAACCGACTTCGGTGTACTTGGAGGCTTCGACCTTGATGAACGGCGCTTGAGCAAGCTTGGCGAGCCGCCTCGCGATCTCGGTTTTACCAACGCCGGTGGGGCCGATCATGATGATGTTCTTCGGCGCCACCTCGTCGCGCAGCTCGGGCGGCAGGCTCTGGCGCCGCCACCGGTTGCGCAGCGCGATGGCCACCGCGCGCTTGGCCTTGCCCTGGCCGACGATGTAGCGATCGAGCTCCAGGACGATTTGCGCGGGGGTCAGCCCGCTGCTCACAGCGTCTCTACCGTGATCTGGTCGTTCGTGTAGACGCAGATCGACGCGGCCACGCGCATCGCCTCGGTGACGATCGCCTTGGCGTCGAGCTCCGAATGCGCGACGAGCGCGCGCGCGGCGGCGAGCGCGTACGGCCCGCCCGAGCCGATCCCGATCAGGCCGTCGTCGGGTTCGATGACGTCGCCCGTGCCCGACACGATCAGCGAATGGTCGCGGTCGGCCACGGCGAGGAGCGCCTCGAGCCGGCGCAGCACGCGGTCGGTGCGCCAGTCCTTGGCCAGCTCGACGGCGGCGCGCGGCAGGTTGCCGCGGTGCTCCTCCAGCTTGGCCTCGAAGCGCGCGAAGAGGGTGAAGGCGTCGGCGGCGGTGCCCGCGAAGCCCGCGAGGATGCGGTCGCCGTGGACCTTGCGGACCTTGCGCGCGCCGGCCTTGACGATGGTCTGGCCGATGCTCACCTGCCCGTCGCCCGCCATCGCCACCTGCCCCCGGTGCCGGACCGCCAGCACCGTGGTGGCGTGGACCGTGGTCACGACGACGCCGCGCGAGCCCGGGGATGCGCGGCTTCGTACGTCTGCAAGAGCCGGGCGGTGCTGACATGGGTGTAGCGCTGCGTGGTCGAGAGCCGGCTGTGGCCGAGCAGCTCCTGGATCATCCGGAGGTCGGCGCCGTGGTCGAGCAGGTGCGTGGCGAACGTGTGGCGCAGCGTGTGCGGGCTCACGCGGCGCGTGACGCCGGCGGCGCGGACCGCGCGCCGGACGATCGTATGGATCGAGCGCACGCCGAGCCGCCCGCCCCGATGGTTGACGAAGACCGGCCCGCTGCGGGCGGCGCGCCGCCCGAGATAGGCGTCCAGCGCGCGCGCGGCCGGCGCGCCGTAGGGCACCATGCGCTCCTTGCTTCCCTTGCCGAGCACGCGGACGGTGCGCGCATCGCGGTCGAGCGCGTCGAGGTCGAGGCCCGCCAGCTCGGAGACTCGCAGCCCCGTCGCGTAGAGCATCTCGAGCACCGCCACGTCGCGGTCGCGTGCGGCGCCGGCGAGGCCGCGCGCGTCGACCACCGCCGCCGCCTCGTCGGCCGGGAGAAACGTCACGAGCTTTCGCGCCGGCCGCGGCGCCCGCACCTCGCGCGCCGGGTTGCGCCGCACCACCCCGCGCCGTGCGAGGAAGCGGTAGAGGCTGCGCACGGCCGCCAGCTTGCGTCCGACGGAGACCGCGTCGAGGCCGCGCGCGTGGAGCGAGGCGAGCCAGGCGCGCACGTCGCGCCCGGTCGCCGTACCAACGACGCCGACACTGCGCGCGAAGTGCTGCAGGTCGCCGCGATACGCCCGCCCTTGGCCACGCGCTCGGTGAGGAACTGCGCGCCGCACTGCGGGCACGGCTCGTTGATCGGCCGCTGCCACACGACGAACTTGCAGTTGGGGTACGCGGAGCAGCCGAAGAACGTGCGGCCCTTCTTGGAGCGGCGCTCCACCAGCTCGCCGACGCAGCCGGGCTCCGGGCACTTGATCCCGAGCGTGACGGGCTTCGTCGTCTTGCACTCGGGATAGCCCGAGCACGCGATGAACTTGCCGAAGCGGCCGTGCTTGATCACCATCGGCTTGCCGCAGGTCGGGCACGTCTCGTCCGTCGGCTGGTCCTCCGCCCGCTCCACGCCGTTGAGGTTGCGCGTGTAGCGGCACTCCGGATAGCCCGAGCAGCCGAGGAACTTGCCCAGGCGGCCCCAGCGTTCGAGCAGCGGCTCCCCGCACTCGGGGCAGGGCTCGCCGGTCTCCTCGCCCTTCTTCACGTTGCGCATCTTCTTCTTGGCCGCGGCGAGGTCGCGCTTGAAGGGCTCGTAGAACTCCTGCACGGTGTCCGCCCACTTGCGCTCGCCCTCCGCGACCTTGTCGAGGTGCTCCTCCATCTGGGCGGTGAACTCCACGTCCATGATGTCGCGGAAGAACGGCAGCAGGAGATCGGTGACTTCTTTGCCGAGCTCGGTGGGGAACAGCGTGCGCCGCTCGCGGTGCACGTAGCCGCGATCGTTGATGATGGTGCCGAGGATCGACGCGTACGTCGACGGCCGGCCGATCCCCAGCTCCTCCAGGACCTTGATGAGCGAGGCCTCCGTGAAGCGCGCCGGCGGCTGGGTGAAGTGCTGGCGCGGATCGAGCGCGATGAGCCGGAGCGTCTCGCCCTCCTCGAGCTGCGGCATCGGGCGCTCGGTCTCGTCCTCGACCGCCTCGTGGTCCTCGCGGCTCTCGACGTAGATGGCGGTGAAGCCCTTGAATTTCATCGTCTGGCCCTGGGCGCGGAACAGGCACTCGCCCGCGTCGATGTCCGCGGTCACGGTGTCGTAGACGGCCGGCATGAGCTGGCTGGCCAGGAAGCGCTCCCAGATCAGGCGGTAGAGCGCGAGCTGATCCTTCGTGAGGAAGCGCGCCATCGACTTCGGATCGCGCGTGACCTCCGAGGGGCGGATGGCCTCGTGCGCCTCCTGGGCGCTGCCGCGCGACTTGTAGACGGGCGGCGCCTCCGGCAGGTACTCCGCGCCCAGACGCTCGGTCGCCCAGCGTCGCGCCTCTTCCTGGGCCTCCTGCGCGACCCGCACGGAGTCGGTTCGCATGTAGGTGATGAGGCCGACGGCGCCCTCCTCGCCCAGCTCGACGCCCTCGTAGAGCTGCTGGGCCACCGTCATCGTCTTCTTCGCCGAGAAGCCGAGCTTGCGCCCCGCGTCCTGCTGGAGGCTGGAGCGACGCCTTCTCGCCACGCACCTCGCGCAGGGTCGCCTCGAACTCCGGCGGCCGTTTGCCGGCCAGCATGGCGTGCAGCGACCAGTATTCGACGGGCACGAAGGCCTCGATCTCGCGCTCGCGGTCGACGATCAGCCGCACGGCCACCGACTGCACGCGGCCGGCGGACAACCCGCGGCGCACCTTGTCCCAGAGGAGCGGTGACAGACTGTAGCCGACGAGCCGGTCGAGCACGCGGCGCGCCTGCTGGGCATCGACCTTGTGCATGTCGATCTTGCCCGGCTTGGTGAAGGCCGCCTTCACGGCGCGCTCGGTGATCTCGTTGAAGGTGATGCGGAAGATGTGCTTCTTGTCGAAGGGCAGCTCCTGGGCGAGATGCCAGCCGATGGCCTCGCCCTCGCGATCAGGGTCGGTCGCGACGTAGAGCGAGTCGGCCTTCTCCGCGGCCTTCTTGAGCTCGTCGAGGATCTTCTTCTTCGTCGGAGAGATGACGTACTTCGGCTTGAAATTCTTCTTGGGATCGACGCCGAGCTGCGACTTCGGCAGATCGCGCACGTGTCCCATCGAAGCCTTGACGATGAACTTCGAGTCCAGATACTTCTGGATCGTCTTCACCTTCGTCGGCGATTCCACCACCACGAGCGACTTCGTCACGGCTAGGCTCCCTCCGACCGCGCGCCGGCCGCGATCCACCGTTGGCCGCCGAGCTGGCGGGCCCACCCCGTCACGCATCAACAGTCGCAGCATCCGCTCCTCGTCACTCCCTTTCGACGGCTGCGCCGCCTCGATCGTTGCGACGCCCGTGTCACGCACGCGACGACGCCACGCATCCGGTAATTCTTGCACGACATCTGTCCAGCTCTCTACAAGTCTAGCACCGTCTCTCAGGAGCTTATGGACGCCCGCGCTGGTCGGCGACGTGATTTTGCCAGGCACGGCGAACACTTCGCGCCCGAGGTCGGCGGCAAAACCAGCCGTCGACAGGCTCCCGCTGCGCTCCGCCGCTTCCACCACCACGACCCCCAGCGCCAGCGCGGCCAGCGTGCGATTGCGCGTCGGGAAGTGATGCGGCAGCGGCGGGGTGCCGGGTGGGAACTGCGTGACGAGCGCGCCGCGCGCGGCCACCGCGTCGGCGAGCCGCGTGTTCTCCGGCGGGTACACGACGTCGATGCCGCAGCCGAGCACGGCGATCGTGCGCCCGCCCGCGTCCAGTGCCGCGCGCTGCGCGGCGGAGTCGATGCCGCGCGCGAAGCCGCTCACGATGGTCACACCGCGCGCGGCGAGATCGCCGGCCAGTCGTGCCGCGACCTCGAGCCCGTACGGCGTCGCGCGGCGCGAGCCGACGATCGCGATCGCGAGCGCGTCGTCGTCGTCCAGCGTACCGCGCAGCCACAACGCGGGTGCGGGCGCGAGCTCGCCCAGGCGCGCCGGGTAGCCGGGATCGTCGGAGCGCAGATGACGGATGGTCGTCGTGATGGCGGCGGCGAGTGTGCCTCTCCGCCCGCGGAGGGTCAACGCCTCGCGGCGGATACGCCTACGGTCGGCGCGCCGCGTGCGCGCGCAAGAGCGCGCGCGCCTTGCCGGCCGACTCGGTGGCCGGGTAGTCGCGCACCACGCGCTGCCACGCCTGCTGGGCGCGCGAGTTCTCACGAAGGTTGGTGTACGAAAGACCCATTTTCAGCAGCGCGTCGGCGGCCTTGGGCGAGACCGGCGCCATGTCGACCACGCGCTCGAACTCGACGAGCGCCTGCCGGTAGTCGCGCTGCAGATAGTACGCCTCGCCGATCCAGTACTGCGCGTTGGGCGCCAGCAGATGCTCGGGATACTTCGCGATGAAGTCGAGCAGGTCGAGCACCGCCTGCCCGTGCTCGCGTGCGCGGAAGAGCACCAGCGCGGCGTTGTACGCCGGCTCGGCGCCGTCGGGGTGGAGCGTGTCGGGCCGCGGGGCCGGCGCGGGCGCGGCGGCTGGCGGCGCCGGCGCCCCGACCGGCGGCGGCGACGCGATCAGCGTCCTGGTCTCGCGCAACTCCTGCTCGGCGGCGTCGAGGCGCGCGCGCAGGCGCGCCGCCTCGGCACCCTGCTCGCGGATGGCCGCCTGGAGCTCCGCGTTGCGGGCGTCCAGCGCGCGCAACTCCTC
>QHSB01000030.1 GCA_003220335.1 Candidatus Rokuibacteriota bacterium | reverse complement strand
TCGCGTGCGAGGAGTTTGCGATCGCGCTTGCCGCGAGGGCCGTAGCCGCCGCCGCCCGGGGTGCTCACGAGCACGCGGTCGCCGCGCTCGAGCACGTGCTGCTTGCGATTGTCGATGCGCGTGCCGTTGATGCGGACGTCGCCCAGGCCGCCGGCCGCGCCGCCGGCGAGGCCGGGGGCGGGGAACTTCGTGCGCTCGGCCATGACGCTGAGCACGATGGGACGCGGCGAGCGGCTCTCGATCAGGATGTCCTGGCCCAGGCCGCCGCGGAAGCGGCCGGCGCCGCCGGAGCCGGGGCGCAGGCGCTTGTAGTGGAAGAAGAGCGGGCTCTGCCGCTCGGCGACCTCGACCGGCGTCGACGAGATGTTGCTCGGCCACGAGAGCACGTTCTCGCCGTCCTTGATCGGCGTGGCGCCCATGCCGCCGTTGAAGAACAGGACCGTCGTGTAGGGCCGGCCGTCCTCGCGCGTGCTCGACTGGCTCAGCGCCCACAGCGGCGAGCCGACGCCGGCCATCACGCGGTCGGGAATCACGCGGTGCAGCGCGCCGAGCACGAGCGCCGGCACGTAGTGGCCCGTCGTCGCGCGGCTCACGACGGCGGCGGGGAAGCGCGGGTTCAGGATCGAGCCCTCGGGCGCCTCGACCCTGATCGGACGGTACATGCCCTCGTTGTTCGGCAGGCCGGGCAGGAGCACGCAGCGCACGGCGTACGCGGTCATCGCGAAGGTATAGGCCATCACGCAGTTGATCGCGCGCGGCTGCTGCGGCGAGCTGCCCGCGTAGTCGGCGACGATCTCGTCGCCCTTCACGGTCAGCGCGATCTTGAACTCGAACGGCGCGCCGGTGCCGTCGGTGCGGAAGCCGTAGCGATAGGTGCCGTCGGGCACCGCGCGGATGGCCTCGCGCATGGCGCGCTCGGAGCGCGAGAACAGCTCGTCGCCCAGCGCCTCGAGATTGTCGAGCGCATAGTCGTCCATGAGCGCGCGCACGCGGCGCTCCATCAGCTCGTTGGCGCTGACCTGCGCCCAGATGTCGCCCATCGTCTGGTCGGGTGTGCGGACGTTGGCGCGGATCAGCGCGACCATCGTGTCGTCCACGCGGCCGTCGCGGACCAGCCGCGCCAGCGGGATGTGCAGGCCCTCCTCGAAGATCTCACGCGCCTCGATGGCGCGGATGCGGCCGCCGATGTCGGGCATGTGCGAGGTCGTGGCCGAGAAGGCCACGAGGCGGTCGCGGTGGAAGATCGGCTTGAGCACCGAGACGTCGCTCATGTGGCCGGTGCCCAGCCACGCGTCGTTGGTGATGAGGACGTCGCCCGGCCTCATCGACTCGGCGCCGAGCTCGCGGATGAAGTGGCGCACGGTGGCGGGCAGGGTGCCGATGAAGGACGGGATGGAGCCGCTGTTCTGGGCCAGCGCCCGTCCCTGCGCGTCGGTCAGCACGCAGGCGAAGTCGTTGGCCTCGTTGGACAGCGTCGAGAACGAGGTGCGCACGATGGCCTTGGCCGCCTCGTCGACGACGGAGATCACGCGCGTCCACAGCACCTCGAGCGTGACCGCGTCGAGCCGCGCGCTTGCTTGGGGGCCGCTCATGGCAGCGTCACCACCAGGTTGCCGCTCCTGGCCACGCGCGCGCTGCCGCCGGGGCCGATCACCAGCGTGGAGCCTTCCTCTTCCACCACCGCGGGCCCGCGCACCTCGTCGCCGGGGGCAAGCCGCGCGCGGTCGTACACGGTCGTCTCGACGAAGTCGCCGCTCTCGCGGAAATAGGCCCGGCGCGTGCCCTTGACCGCCGGGCCGGTCTCTCCGTCGGCGTGCCGGACGAGCCCCTCCTCGGCCTCCGCCATGGCGGTCTCCGACACGGGCGCGCGCACGGCGACGCGAATGTTGATGAACTCGATCGGCACGTCGGGCGGCGTGAGCGCGAACTTCTCGCGATACGCCGTCTCGAAGGCGGCGGTCAGCCGCGCGCGGCTCGCCTCGCCGGCGTCATAGGGGCCTTCGGGAAGATCGACGACGAGGTCGAATCCCTGGCCGAGGAAGCGGCCGTCGGCCAGCCGTCGCACGCTCGCCGACTCCAGCTTCAGCCCCGTGTCCGCCATCACCGCGCGCGCCGCGTCCTCGAGCCGGCGGAACGCGCTCTCCAGCGCGACGGGGCTGTCGCGGTCGAGCCTGATGCCGACGGTGGCCACGCGATCCACCCGCGCCGGCGCCACGAGCAGGCCGAGCGCGGAGGCGACGCCGGCCGCGGGAGGGCAGATGACCTGGCGCAGTCCGAGCTTGCGGGCGACGCCCCACGCGTGCACCGGCCCGGCGCCACCCGTGCAGAGCAGGGCGTAGTCGCGCGGGTCGCGGCCGCGCTCGGCGACGTGCACGCGTGCGGCGGAGGCCATGTTCTCGTTGACGACGTCGTGGATACCCCACGCCACGTCGGTGAGCGACAACCTCACGCGCTTGGCCAGCCGCTCCAGGGCGGCGTGCGCCGCCGGCATGTCCACGCGGACCTCGCCGCCGGCGAAGTACGCGGGGTTGAGATAGCCGAGCAGGAAGTCCGCGTCGGTGACCGTCGGCTCGCTGCCACCGAGGCCGTAGGACGCCGGGCCCGGGTGCGAGCCCGCGCTGCGCGGGCCGACTTTCAGCAGCCCGATCTCGTCGACGGCGGCGATCGAGCCGCCGCCGGCGCCGATCTCGATCAGCTCGATGGTGGAGATGCGGATCGGCAACCCGCTGCCCTCCATGAAGCGCTTCTGGCGCGCGGCTTCGAAGGCGTAGGCGGTGAGCGGCTCGCCTCCGTCGACGAGCGAGAGCTTGGCGGTGGTGCCGCCCATGTCGAACGCGAGCAGGTTGCCGTGGCTGTCCTCGCGGCCGAAGAACGCGGCGGCCAGCGCCCCCGCCGCCGGGCCCGACTCGAGCATCTGCACGGGCGTGCGCTCGGCCTCGGCCACGTGGGTGAGCCCGCCGCTCGAGAGCATCAGCAGGAGCGGCGCGGGAATGCCCAGGTCCGCCACGCGCCGGGCCATCGCGTCGAGATACCGGCGCGCCAGCGGCTTGATGTAGGCGTTGGCCACGGTGGTGGACGCGCGCTCGTATTCGCGGATCTCGGGCGCGACCTCGTGCGAGGTCGTGACGGCCACCTGACGGTGCCGCCGCGTGATCGCGCGGGCCGCCGCCGCCTCGTGCTTGCCGTTGGCGTAGGCGTGCAGGAACACGATGGCGATCGAGGTGACGCCGGCGTCGATGAGCTGCTGCGCGCGCTGCGCGACCTGTTTGCCGTCCAGGCGCACCTCCACGCCCCCGTCGGCGCGCAGCCGCTCGCGGACCTCCAGTCTCAGATGGCGCGGCACCAGCGGCTCGGGCTTGGCGATGTTGAGGTCGTACAGCTCGAACTTCCGCTCGCGGCCGATCTCCAGCGTGTCGGCGAAGCCGGCGGTGGTGATGAGCCCGGTGACGGCGCCGCGGCGCTCGATCAGCGCGTTGGTGAAGAGCGTGGTGGCGTGCACGACGCGCGTGAAGTCGCGCGCGGGGAGGCGATGCTGGCGCAGCAGGCCCTCGACCCCCGCGGCCACGGCGCGCGCGGGATCGTCCGGCGTCGTCAGCACCTTGCGGTTTAGCTGGCGGCCGCGCGCGTGATCGTAGACGACGATGTCGGTAAAGGTGCCACCGATGTCGATCCCTAACGAATAACTCACTTCTTCACTTTCAGGTCCTCGAACGGCGCCGAGTAGGCGAAGCCGGGGATGAGGTTGGCTCCGCTCACCTCGACGCGGGGGCCGACGCCCCAGATGAACGCGAGATCGTAGATGGGCACGTTCATGACGTGCTCCGTCATGATCGTCTGCATCCGGTGCACCAGGGCCTCCCGCTTCCTGGTGTCGAGCTCGCGGGCCTGACGCATGAAGAGGTCGTCCATCTCGGGCAGCGAGCCGTACGCGTAGATGCCGTTCTTGATGGCGTATGGCTCCAGCCGGGTGGCCGCGTTGCCCATGACGGAGGTGATGACGAGAATGATGCCGTGCAGCTTCTTCTCGCGCCACGCCGAGAAGTAGGCGGCGCGCTCCATCGTGCGCAGGCGGCTCTTGATACCGACGGCCTGGAGATAGCCGACGATCGCCTCGCCCATGGAGTTGTAGGGCGGGAACGGATGCAAGTCGCCGGCGTCGAAGCCGTTGGGATAGCCGGCATCCGCCAGGAGCTTCTTGGCGCGCGCCGGGTCATAGGCGGGCGGTTCCATCGCGATCGCGAACTGGAAGATGCGCGGGACGATGTTGCCCGTGAGGCGTGAGAAGCCGAGCGTCTCGGCCTGGTTGATCGCCTGACGGTCGAGGGCGTGGCTGGCGGCCAGGCGCACCCGGCGGTCGTGCCACGGCGACTTCGGATCCCACTGCTCGGGCAACTCGAGCCAGAACGCGCCGGTCAGCAGCGGCGCCTCCAGCTTGATGCCCGGCGTCCGGCGCAGCTCCTCGGCGACGGGCCCGGCGAACAGATACGCGAGATCGACCTCGCCCCGCTTCAGCGCGGCCGCGCGCGTGGTCTCCTCGGTCATCGTGCGCATCACAAGGCGCTTGATGTTCGGCGCCTTGCGCCAGTAGCCGTCGAACGCCTCGAGGACGATCTCCACGCCGGGGCTGAAGGACACGACGCGATAGGGGCCCGCGCCGATCGGCGCCTTCTTGAAGCCGTCCTCGCCGACCCTGTCGACGTAGTGCTTGGGGACGATCCAACCGGCGCCGGAGGCGGTGGTGCCGTAGAAGAGCATGAAGTCGGGCCACGGCTCCTTCAGAACGAAGCGCACCTGTGTGGGCGAGACGATCTGGACGTCCTTGACCTTGTCCTTCAGCAGCGTGGCACTGGCGCCTTTGTAGCGCTCGAACGAGAACTTCACGTCCTCGGCGGTGACCGGGGAGCCGTCGTGGAACTTCACGTTCTTCCGAAGCGTGAACGTGTACGTGAGATGGTCCTTCGACTCGTTCCACGACTCGGCCAGGCTGGGCGTGCTCATGCCGGCGGGCAGCGGCTTGACCAGCGCGTCGTGGACGGCGTACAGGATCATGAACGGCGTGGTGAACGCCTCCGTCTCCGCCGGATCGAGCCATTTCGCGGCCAGCGTGACGTGCAGGCCCCAGCGCATCTCGCCCTCGGCCGCGGTCGCGCGGCCCACGGGCACCAGCGTGGCGAGGCCCGTGACGACGAGCAGAATTCGGATGGCCCGGATTGGGTTCATGGCGACCCGTCCACCTTCTTGCTGACGCGCCCGCCCTGGATGTGGTTGTTCACGTAGCCCTTGGACTGGTTGCGGCCGGGATCGCCGGCGATCAGGATGCCGATCTTCTCGGGCTGCACGAATACCGGCACCGGGCGCCCGGGATCGCTCGACGCCGCGTACGTCGCGGGCAGCACGCCGGCCTTCACGTGCGCCTCCAGCGTGTAGGACGTCGCGCCCACCTGCAGCGCGTACGTCTCGGCCTGGCGCGCGGTGATGCTGACGTGCTCGTGCAGGTAGCGACGCAGAGCGTCCTTCGACCAGCCGTCCTCCGCGATGACGCGCGCGATGGACGGGCCGAGCACCAGCAGCGGCTCCCAGCGCGCGTACTTCATGCCGATCGACGACCAGTAGCCGCAGGCGCCGCCGAACACCTCGGCCAGGATGCGGACGTGATCGAGCGCGTGCGTGCCCGCCGAGTAGATCGGCGCGCTGATGCTCACCACGCTCTGCACGGTGACGACGCTGTCCGCGCCCGCGAAGCCCTGGTCGACGCCGAATGTCGGCCAGCCCAGCTCGGCGGCGGCCCCCTCGTCCTCGGCCAGCGCCACGTTGAACGAGCCGGCGATGCTGCCCTTGTCGCCGGCGCCCGGCGGGATCCGCAGGCCGGCGACGTTGCGCAGATAGAGGCGCAGGAACCGGCCGAGGGTCGTGTTGGCCTGCCGGCCGACGCGCATCACACCCTGACCGTGGTTGAGATCGAGCCGGCTCGCGATCGGTCCGCTCACGATCACGAGCGGCTCCCAGCCCGGCGTCGAGCCCGCGTCCTCCACGCGGAAGACCGGCTCGGCGATGGCTTCCACGATGGCGACGAGCACCGGCATGTACTCGGGCCGGCAGCCCGCCATCACGCCGTTGACCGCGATGCTCCACACGGTGGCCGCGCGGTTCTCGGGGAGCAGGTGTCCGATGACCTCGTCCGGCGCGCGGCGCGTCTGAGCGAGAAAGCGCTCGACGCGCGCGAGCGTCGGCGGGATCACGGGCAGGCCGTCGCTCCAGAGATTCCGGTGGAAGTGCTCCTGGATCTCGTCGAGCGTGCCGCGGTGCACGACGTCGCGCGGCCCGGGCTCGGCCACCGCCGGCCGCGCCGCATCGCGCGCGCCCGCGAGCCCCGCGACGAGCTGCGGCAGCAGCGCCTCGACCTTCTTGGCCACGGCGTCAGAGCCGTCGGTCATCGGCACTCCGGGATACTCGGCGATCGGCAGCGACGGCAGGCCCACGCCCTTGGACACGACGCCGGCCTGCTGCATGAACGGCGTGGTGACGATGGACACGCTCGGCACTCCGGCGCGCTCGGCGATCGCGGCGGCCCGCAGCACGGCGGGCGTGCAGGACCCTCAGGCGCCCGGAGGGCCACAACGCCGCCCACCGCGGCGTTGTGGGCGGCCTCGGGACCGGGCACGCCCTCGATGGCGCCGGTGCCGAGCTCGCCGCGGTGTTTGCTGACCTTCTTCTCAACGCCGTACGGAAGCCGAGCACGGCGCCGCGCAGCATCGGCCGCACCGAGCGCCGCAGTTGGCGAGCACTCGGCCACGCCGAACAATCCGGCCGTGACGTATATCCAGCGACCCCCAGCGAGGAGACGCGCTCGCATGGGCTGGTAGCATGGATCTGTCATGCCCGGTCAGGAGTTGCGCGTGCTCGTCATCGACGACGAGCCGGACATCGCCGCGATGCTCGTCGACAGCATCGAGTTCCTCGGCTATCGCGCGCGCGCCGCGCACAACGGCCTCGACGGCGCGCGCATGGTCGACGAGTTCCAGCCCCACGTCGTGCTCCTGGACCTCGTCATGCCGGGGATGGACGGTCGCCACGTCCTGCAGTACCTGCGCGGCACCCACCCCACGCTGCCCGTGGTGATCGTCAGCGGCACCCAGGACCCGGACATAGCGCGCTCGCTGATGCGGGACGGCGCGTGGGACTACGTCCCCAAGCCCGTCGACCTCGGCTACCTCGGTCGCGTCATCGCCGCCGCCACCGTCGAGCAGCCACAGGCCGACCGCCACGCCGGCTGACCGGGGGGCCGTCCGACTCGCGTCAAGCGAGGAGCATGCGGGATGGCTGCAGCGTGCGGTTGAACGGATGCAGCACGAGTCCGAGGATCTCGAGCGTGACGACGCCGAGCAGCGCTTCGTCGCCTGGTTCTCCGAGGATCACCGGCGTGTGGCCTTCGCCCTGCGGGAGCCGGATGTAGCACTCGGAGACGTCGCGCTCGATGTGCGTGCCGTCGGCGAGGATGAACGTCATCCGGCGGCGGGGGGTCAGCTCGATCGCGCGCCAGTCCTCCGGTGGCAGCAGGCTGTACTTGGCGCCGCTATCGACGAGAAACGTGACGGGACGAGCGATGCCCGTCGGTCCCGAAACCACGCCCTCGATGTACGTGAGTCCCATCGTCGCGGCCATTCTAACGACCCGAGTGACTCGCTGCGCGTCCAAAGTCCGATACCGTCGACCGGTTGACGCTGGGCAGGCGCCCCCGTAGGCTTGGCGCTCTCATGAGGCGTGCGCGGATGAGGTGAAGAAGCGTTTCGAAAGGAGACCGCATGATCTACGAGATCCGCACCTATCGCATCGCTCCACGCAGCCTGGCCGAGGTCGAGAAGCGTTTCGGCGAGGCGTACGAGTACCGCAAGAAGTACTCGGAGCTGTTCGCGTTCTGGCACACGGAGATCGGGCCACTCAACGAGATCGTTCACGTGTGGCCATACAAGGATCTCGCCGAGCGCGAGCGCATCCGCGGCGAGGCGGCGAAGGACCCGAAGTGGAACCCTGGCATCCAGGAGTTCA
>QHSB01000029.1 GCA_003220335.1 Candidatus Rokuibacteriota bacterium | reverse complement strand
AGCGCCCCGTGTGGTTCAGCACCATCACGATCAGCGCGAAGCCGCGGAAGACGTCCAGGAACGCCAGGCGCGCCGGCATCAGGGGGTCCGGCGACCGAGCACCTTCGCGATGGCCTCCGGCGTGAAGCCGAGCTGCAGCAACGCCACGCCCGTGTCGAAGTACTCGCGGTAGCGGGCGATGCGCCCGCCCTCCAGCTCGAAGATACTCATGCCGCGGAAGCGCACCTTGCGGCCCGCGCTGCGCGGGACGGCGTCGGTGACCACGTAGGAGAACGTCCACTCGGCGGCGGCCGCGCCCGGCGTCTCGACGACGTGATCCATCCGCCAGACGTAGTCGCGGCCTTCGCGGAACATGCGCGCGAACATCTCGCGCAGGCCCTGCTGGCCCGTGTGCTCACCGAAGAAGTTGTCCGTGTAGCTGGCGCGCTCGGTGAAGCACGCGAGCAGCCCGTTCACGTCGCACGCGTTGAACGCCTTCGCGAAGTCCTGGACCAGGCCCATGGGTCCTCCTGATGAATAGGCCGCGCGGATCGTCCGCCCGACCGTCGGCCCGCGGAGCCCTGCGCAGCGGCCCCGACGGCAAATCAGTTGTAGGATAGCGCCATGCTGACGCCCGACGCCCTCGCCGATCTGATGGCCTCCGACGCGCCCCACGCGGTGCTCGATGTGCGCGAGCGCGGCGCCTACGAGCGCGGCCACGTCTACCGGTCGACGACGCTGCCCCGCCGGCAGCTCGAATGGCGCCTGCCGACGCTGGTGACGGCGCCGGCCACGCCGATCGCGCTGATCGACGCCGACGGGACGCTGGCGCCGCTGGCGGCGGCCACGCTGGGCGCGATGGGGTATCGCGACGTCCAAATCCTCGGGGGCGGACTGGCTGCGTGGCGCGCCGCCGGTTGCCGCGTCGTGCAGGGTCTCAACGTGCCGAGCAAGGTGTTCGGGGAGCGCGCGCTCCACGAGTGGCGCACGCCGCAGATCGCGCCGCACGACCTCATGCGCCGCATCGACACGCGCGATGACATGGTGATCGTGGACTCGCGCACCTTCGAAGAATATCACCGCGGCTGCATTCCCGGCTCGATCAGCGTGCCCGGCGGCGAGCTGGTGCTGCGCATCGGCGAGCTGGTGGAGCGTCCGGAGACGACGATCGTCGTCCACTGCGGCGGCCGCACGCGCTCCTACATCGGCGCCGAGTCGCTGCGACGCATGCGCCTGCCGAACCCGATCGTCGCGCTGGAGAACGGTACGATGGGCTGGGAGCTGGCCGGCCTCACGCTCGAGCGCGGCGCCACCCGCTCGGCGCCGGCGCCCGGCTCCAGGAGCCACGGGCAGGCGGCGGCCACCGCCAAGCGCGTGGCCGTGGAGGACGGGGTGAGGTTGCTCGGCGTCGACGACGTCCGGCGCCTCTGGGACGGGCGCCGCGAGCGCAATGTCTACCTGGTGGACGTCCGCACCGCCGACGAGTACGAAGCCGACCACATCGCCGGCTCGATCTGGGCGCCCGGCGGCCAGGCCGTACAGGCCACCGACGATTACTTCGCGGTGCGTGGCGCGTCCTTCGTGTTCATCTGCGACGAGCTCGTGCGCTCGGTCATGACCGCGGCGTGGTTCACGCGCATGGGCGTCCCCGACGTCGCGGTGCTCGCGGGCGGGGTGTCGGCGTGGCGCGACGCGGGCGGCCTGATCGAGGGCGGCCAGCCCTCGCCGGCGCCGTTCGGGTGGGACGCGGCACGGGCGGCGACGCGTTACCGGAAGCCGGGCGAGCTGGGCGACGCGGTCGTCGTCGACGTCGGCATGAGCGACGAGTACGCACGCGGGCATGTGCCCGGCGCGGGCTGGATCTGCCGCAGCCGGCTGGAGTCGAAGCTACCGAGCGCGGCGCCCGACCGCGTGCGACCGCTCGTTCTCACCTGCGGCGACGGCGTCGCCTCCACGCTCGCCGCGGCCACCGCGCGCGGCCTCGGCTACAAGGACGTCAGCGTGCTCGACGGCGGCACCCGCGCGTGGGCGGACGCCGGACGTCCGCTGGAACAGGATGCCACGCGCCTGTGGGACGAGCCCGACGACGTCGTGCTGAAGCCTTACCAGCGGGGCCGCGAGGCGATGGAGGCGTATCTGAAGTGGGAAGAGGCGCTCGATCCCGACGGCACGAGCCCGCATCGCCTGCTCAGGGACACGCCGTGATCGAGTCCCTCGTCTCGACCGACTGGCTCGCCGCGCACCTGCGCGAGCCGAACCTCAAAACGCTCGACGGCTCCTGGCACATGCCGCAGGCCAGGCGCGACCCCCGCGCCGAGTTCATCGCGTCACACATCCCCGGCGCCGCGTTCTTCGACATCGATAGGATCGCCGACGGCACGACCTCGCTGCCGCACATGCTGCCGACCGCGGAGGCGTTCGCGGACGCGGTCGGCGCCCTCGGCATCGGTGCCGACGACCGCGTGGTCGTCTATGACACGCGTGGCGTCGTGAGCGCGGCGCGGGTGTGGTGGACGTTCCGCGCGTTCGGCCACGACGCGGTCGCCGTGCTCGATGGCGGCTTCCCCAAGTGGAAGGCCGAGGGGCGGCCGCTCGAGGCCGGCGAGGCGAAGCCCGAGCGCCGCGCCTTCAAGACGGCGCGGCGGCCCGCGCTCGTGCGCGACCTCGTGGCGATGCGCGACAACCTCACGACGCGCCGCGAGCAGGTGCTGGACGCGCGCTCGGCGGGCCGCTTCGCGGCCACCGAGCCGGAGCCGCGCGCCGGGTTGCGCGGCGGTCACATCCCCGGCAGCCTCAACCTGCCCTCCGACACGCTGCTGCGCCCCGACGGCACACTGCTGCCGGCGGCGGAGCTTCGAAAGAAATTCGAGGCGGCGGGCGTGGATTTCACGCGGCCGGTGGCCACGACGTGCGGCTCGGGCATCACCGCCTCGGTGCTCGCCTTCGGGCTCCACGTGCTCGGCCACCCGCGGGTCGCGGTCTACGACGGCTCGTGGACGGAATGGGGCGGTCGCACGGACACGCCGGTGGAGCCCTAGAGGAGACTCGCGATGGCCACGACCGAGACCTACACGCTGAGCGATTTCATCGACGACCTCGATCGCATCACGCGCGAGGAGACGTCCGCCCACCGGGTCACCGAGCGGACGGCGCCGCTGCTCGCGCGGCTCGTGCGCAATCCCGGCTCGATCCCCGCCGAGTATCTGAAATCGCCCGAGGGCCAGCGCGGACGCTACATCCTGCACCGCGCGCCGAGGTTCAACATCACGTCGGTGGTGTGGCGGCCCGGCGATCGCGCCACGGCGCACAACCACGAGACGTGGGGTGTCATCGGCGTGATCGAGAACGAGATCGAGGAGACGCGCTATCGCGTGACGGAGGCGGGGCCGGGCCGCGCGGCGCTCGAGACGCTGAGCGTCACGCGCCACACGGCCGGCGGCGTGTCGCGCCTGGTCCCCGGCGACGAGGTGCACGGCATGTACAACCCCACCGCGCGCGACACGATCGAGATCCACGTGTACGGCAAGGACCTCGCGGGACTGAAGCGGCGGCGCTGGGAGGCGGACGGGACGGAGAAGCCGCTCGTCAGCGACAAGTATCTGAACTGCTAGCGAAGTCCTCCGGTGTCGGCGGACGGAACATCAGGTCGATCGCGAGCCAGAGCGCCTTGCTGAACGGGTAGAAGACGATCGGCGTCAGGATCATCTGCGCGCCTCCGCCCCAGAGGATCGCCGTCCACGGCGGATCCGGCCACGTGAGCACCAGCACCACCAGCAGGCCGGCGGCGAACACGACTTCGGTGACGATGAAGTTCAGCGTGTAGGCGCCGAGCCAGTACTCGTTCTCCTCGTCGCGCTCGAGCCGCAGCCCGCACGCCGGGCAGCCAGCCCGGATCCGGAACCACGAGGCCATCACGCGCCCCTTGCCGCAATTCGGACACAGAAGGAGGATGGCGCGTGCCAGGCCGGTCATGCCCGGCAGCATACGTGAGCGCCGAGGCGGAGTTTACGCCGCCTTCTTTCGCCGGGCCTTCGTCACCTGCGGCAGGACCTCCCGTTCGTAGAAACGGATGAAGCCCTCCTGGTCGGGACCGACCTGGTGGATGCACACGTGGTCGTACCCGGCGTCGGCGTACTCGCGGATCGCCTCAACGTGCTTCTCGGGATCCGGCCCGCAGATGATCTCCTCGGCGACCGCGTCCTCCGTCACCAGCTCGGCCACGGACTCGAAGTGCTTGGGCAGCGCCAGCTCCCATGCGAGCCCGCTGCCCATCGCCGAGATCGGCCAGATCTGGTGTGCCGTGCGCCGCGCGCTCTTGTCGTCCCGGGCCCAGCACACGGTCCTCTCGCCATAGCGCGGCTTGCCGCGCCCGCCCGCGGCCTCGAACGTCTTCATCGTGTCCTTGTTGGGGCTCGTGCCGACCATGCCATCGCCGACGCGCCCGGCCAGCTCGGCGCTCCTGGGTCCGCCGACGGCGATCATGAGCGGCGGCGGTGTCTTCGGCAGCGTGTAGAGCCGCGCGTTCTCCACGGTGTAGTGGCGGCCGTGGTGCGACTGGTAGCCGCCCTGCCAGAGCAGGCGCAGCACCTCGATGGCCTCCGCGAGGCGCTCCTGGCGGACGGCGGTTTCCGGCCAGCCCCGGCCGACGACGTGCTCGTTGAGGTTCTCGCCGGTGCCGACGCCGAGAAAGAAGCGGCCCTCCATCATGGCGGCGGCCGTGGCCGCGGCCTGCGCGACGATCGCCGGGTGGATGCGGACGGTCGGGCACGTCACGCCGGTGCCGAGCCGCAGCTTCGAGGTGGCCTCGGCCACGCCGCCGATGACGCACCACACGAAGGGACTCTGGCCCTGCTTGTCGATCCAGGGATGGTAGTGATCGGAGATCAGCGCGAACGTGAAGCCGGCCTCCTCCGCCCGGGCCGCGTGGCGCACGAGGTCGTTGGGTCCGAATTCCTCGCTCGACAGCTTGTAGCCGATCTGCAGCATCGCCGCACCTCCGCGAGGACTCGCCAGTTGCAAAGCGGTCGCCAGCGACGGCTCAGGTCTCGCGCGTCCGGAACCGCCACCAGAAGAGGACGAGCGTGAGGGCCGTGAGCCCGAAGAGGCCGGCGACGCGGAAGGCCCAGGACACGCCCCAGTGCTCGGAGATCGAGCCGACGGTGAAGGCGCCGAAGGGAAACACCCCGCCGTAGATGAACGTGTGCAGGCTCATGATGCGGCCGCGCAGCCGGTCGGGCGCCGCGAGCTGCAGCGCGGCCTGGCAGCCCGCGACCACCATCACCGAGATCCAGCCGAGGACGAACAGAACCCCGGCGGCTGCGCCGAACCGGCCGATCGTCGACATGACGACGAGGCCGGTGCACGACAGGAAGCCGGTCGTGAACAGGAGCGATATCGACGGCGCCTGCAGCGCACCGAGCGTGAGCGCGCCGCCGACCGCGCCGACCCCGACCGCGGCCATGAGCAGGCCGAAGCCCTCGGGTCCCAGGCCCAGCACCTGGCGCGCGAAGAGCGGCACGTAGACGGAGAAGTTGAAGACGGTGATGCTGATGACGGCCAGCACGGCCAACAAGATCAGGATGCGCGGCGTGTGCAGCACGTAGCCGACGCCCTCGCGGATCTCCTCGCCGATGGTCGTGCCCCCGCGCGGCAGCGGCGTTCCGCGGGCGCGCACGGTCAGGAGCGCCACGATGACGACCACGAACGCGCCCGCATTGATGAAGTACGCGGGGGCCACGCCCGCGCGCGCGATGAGCAGGCCGGCCGCCGCCGGCCCCACGATCCGCGCCACGTTGAAGGCCGCCGAGTTGAGCGCGACCGCGCTGGTGACGTCGGTGCGGCCGGCCAGCTCGACGACGAAGGCCTGCCGCACCGGCAGGTCGATCGTGTTCGCGATCCCCCACACGAGGGCGAGCACGCAGATGTGCCAGTAGCGGACCCGCCCGCTCACGATGAGGAGCGCGAGCGTCGCCGTCTGGCAGAACAGCAGCGACTGGGTGAGCACGAGCAGCCGGCGCTTCGGCAACCGGTCGGCCACCGCGCCGCCGACGAGCGCGAAGAGCAGGATCGGCAGAAAGTTGAGGCTGCCGACGAGGCCGAGGCGGAGCGGCGAGTTGGTGAGCGAGAGCACCAGCCACGCCTGCGCCACCTGCTGCATCCAGGAGCCGACGAGGGCCACCGCCTGGCCCGCGAAGAAGACGCGGAAGTCGCGGTGGCGGAGCGCGCGCAGGCCGGCGGGAACGGTCATCGCCCGCGGTGCAGGATACCGCGGGCGACGACCGCACGACGGTTACTTCGGCTGCGGGGTCAGGCGGAGATAGGGCTTGAGCGCCCGCCAGCCGTTCGGGAACTTCGCCTTCGCCTCCTCGTCGCTCACGGCGGGGACGATGATGACGTCCTCGCCCTGCTTCCAGTTGACCGGCGTGGCCACGCGGTGCTTGTCGGTGAGCTGCAGCGAGTCGATCACGCGCAGGATCTCGTCGAAGTTGCGGCCAGTCGTCTGCGGATACGTGATCATCAGCCGCACCTTCTTCTGCGGGTCGATCACGAAGACGGTGCGCACCGTGTAGACCTCGTCGTGCGACGGGTGGATCATCCCGTACTGGTTGGCGACCTTCTTCTCCGGGTCGGCGATGATCGGGAAGTTCGGGGCGTGGCCCTGCGTCTCCTGGATGTCCTTCGCCCAGCCCTCGTGCGAGTTGACAGGATCGATCGACAGCCCGATGGCCTTGACGTTGCGCTTGTCGAACTCTGGCTTGAGCCGCGCGACGTAGCCCAGCTCGGTGGTGCACACGGGCGTGAAGTCGCGCGGGTGCGAGAACAGGATCGCCCAGCCCGAACC
>QHSB01000028.1 GCA_003220335.1 Candidatus Rokuibacteriota bacterium | reverse complement strand
TGAGCAGCGGGTTGTCGCGCGGCGTCGGCTCCTGCTCGAAGACGTCGAGCCCGGCGGCGCCGAGCTGGCCCTTCACGAGCGCCTCGAAGACCGCGCGCTCCTGCTGCACGCCGCCACGCGAGGTGTTGACGAAGATGGCGCCGCGCTTCATCAGGCCGAGCGTCTTGTCGTTGATCATGCCGCGCGTCTCGTCGGTGAGCGGCGTGTGGGTCGTGAGGACGTCCACCTGCGGCAGCAGCGCCTCGAGACTCTTCACGGGCTCGGCGCCGCGCGTGCGGATCTCGCCGTCGGCTACATAGGGATCGTAGGCCAGCACGCGCATGCCGAGCGCGCCCGCGAACGTGGCCACCAGCCGGCCGATGTTGCCGATGCCTACGATGCCGAGCGTCTTGCCCTTCAGCTCGCTGTTGCCGCCCTGACGCGCGCTCCAGTTGCCCTCGCGCGTCCACCGGTCGACCTGGCGCGCGCGCTTGGCCGACATGAGCATGAGCATCAGCGCGTGCTCGGCCACCGACTGCGAGTTGCTCCCCGGCGCGTGGACGACAGCCACGCCGAGCTTCGTGGCGGCGGGGATGTCGACGGTGTCGAGGCCGACGCCGTGCCGGCCGACGACTTTCAGACGCTTGCAGGCGGCCATGAGGCTCTCGGTGCAGCGCGGCTTGGCGCGAAAGAGCAGGCCGTCGGCGTCGGCGGCCACGCTCAGGAAGCCGGCTTCGGTCTCGTCGTCGCACACGACGACGCGCGCTTCGGTCTCGAGGTTCGCGCGACCGGCCGGGTGGATGGGGCCGGCGAGGACGACGAGGGGACGATCGGTGGCCATCGGGACGGACTCCTTGTCTGGGTTGGACGTTACTTGCGCGCCACCAGCACCAGCCGGGGCGCGTCGAGCGAGAACGGCGTGCCGTCGAGGCCACCGTAGAGATCCACGCGGCTCCAGCGCTCGGGCCGCAGCATCGCGGCCAGTTCGTGCGCCGAGTAGAGCCGGATGTCGGTCTCGCCGAGAAACTCGCCGGCGTCGGTCGGCGCGGGCGCCGGCGACGCCAGGCGGGACCAGCGCGCGCGCCACCGGCTGGTCGCCGCGTCGAAGAGGTTCTCGATGCGCAGCGTCCAGTCGTCGAACTGGCGGCGCTCCTCGGGCGGCAGCGACTTCACGCACTGGTCCCGGTTGCGCGTGTCGAGCACGAACGCGCCGCCCGGCACCAGCGCGCGCCAGAACCGGTCGATGAGCTGGCGGTCCTCGTCGTCGGTGAAGTAGCCGATCGACTGCTCGAGGTTGACGGCGAGATCGAACTCGGAGGCGAAGTCCGTGTCGCGCATATCGGCGCCGACGAAGTCGGCGACGACGCCGGCCGCCTCCGCCGCCTCGCGGGCGCGCCCCAGCTCGGTCTCGTTGAAGTCCACGCCCGTCACCTTGTACCCCAGCTGCGCGAGGGCGACCGCGTGGCGGCCGAAGCCGCACGGCGAGTCGAGCACGCGCCCGCCCGGCTTGAGCCCGGTCACGCCGACGATCCAGCGCACGGCGCCGCGCGCCCCCGCCTCGGGCTCGAGCGCCTGCGAGATCGTCGGCCACGTTTCCCGGAAGAACCGTTCGCTCTGGAACACGCCGGCTATTATAGTCGCGCCATGACCACGCTCGTCACCGGCGCGCGCGCGCGTTCGTGAGCGCGTCCCGTGTCCGGCCAGCCGTCGAGGCCGACGCGCCGGCCATCTGCGAGATCGGAAACGAGGGCATCGAGGACCGGCTGGCCACGCTCGAGACGGAGCTGCGCACGCCGCAGGAGCGCACGCGCTGGCTCGAGGGGCGCGGCCCGCGCCACCCCGTCGTGGTCGCCGAGGACGGTGGCCGCGTCGTCGCCTGGGGCAGCCTCAACCCGTTCAGCCCGCGCGACGCCTATCGCCACGTCGCCGATTTCTCGATCTACGTCGCCCGCAGCCATCGCGGCAAGGGCGTGGGCAAGGTCCTGCTCGCGCGGCTCGTCGAGCTGGCCCGCGAGCACGGCTACCACAAGATGGTCCTCTCGGCGTTTCCCTTCAACCCCGCCGGCATGGCGCTCTACGAGAAGCTCGGCTTCCGCACCGTCGGCATCTACAAGGAGCAAGGGCTGCTCGACGGCCGCTGGGTGGACACGATCGTGATGGAAAAGCTGCTCTAGCCCTCAGCGGTTCAGGTAGCGGAGCGCCAGCCCGGGCCGCGGCCACTCGAACGAGACGAGCCGGCCGCCCATCGAGAGCGTCGCGAACGCCGTGCGCAGATCGCGCCCGCCGAAGCAGACGTTGGTGACCATCATGTCGGGCAGGACGTACTGATCGACCCGGCGGCCGTCGGGCCAGATGTCGCTGACCGCGCCGGTGATGAGCGTCGCCACGCAGACGTGGCCCTCCGCGTCGACGGCGAGCGAGTCGAACATCTGGTAACCGCCGAGACCGACCACGACGCGCCCCTTCTCGCCGCGGTACGGGCCGTTGGCCGACTCGATCTTGCCGGGCGCCGACAGGCTGAAGGCCCAGCAGCGCGCGGTCGGCGTCTCCACGACGTACAGCGTCCGCTCGTCGGGCGAGAGCCCGATTCCGTTCGGCCGCTCCAGCGGGAAGATCGCCTCGCGGATCGACGAGCCGTCGGCCTTCGCGTAATAGACGGCGCCGCGGTCGGCGTCGCGCTCGCGCGTCTTGCCGAGGTCGGTGAACCAGAAGCCGCCCGCGCCGTCGAAGACGAGATCGTTCGGCCCGCAGAGCCGGCGGCCGTCGCACGCGTCGTAGAGCGTGTCGAATTTCCCGGTCTCGGGATCGACGACCTGGATGCTGCCGGTGGTGTAATCGTCGGCCTGGCCGACGGGAAACAGCTTGCCCGGCCGCTCGACGAACTTCAGACCGCCGTTGTTGGTGACGTAGATCTTGCCGCCGGGACCCATGGCCGCCCCGTTCGGCCCACCGCCGAGGCTCGCGATCACGCGGACCTTGCCATCCGACGCGACGCGGGAGAGCGTGCGCCGCTCGATCTCGACGAGGACGACCGAGCCGTCCGGCATCGCCACCGGCCCCTCGGGAAAGCGCAGGCCGGTGGCGATCTCGCGAAACGCCGGCGTCGAGGTCGTCACGTTCATCGCGCGGCGCCGATGGCCGCGGGCGCCGGGCGCTCGAACAAGCGGCCGAAGCCGCGCGCCGGCTCCGTCACGCCGATGGCGCCCAGCGCCATCCAGATCGTGGCCTGGTTGGATGTCAGAACCGGCTTGCCGGTGCGCTGCTCGAGCGCGTCGACCGCCTCGACGGAGCGCCACGCCGTGCAGGAGCAGAGCAGCGCGTCGGCCTCCGGCCGGCACGCGCGCGTGGCGAAGGCGACCACCGATTCCGGGCTCTGATCGTTGATCCCCTGGTTGCCCGACGCCGCCGCCGTGGGCTCGCCGTCCACGTTGAGCACCTCGAAACCCTGCGCCTCGAGGTAGGCGCGCAGGCGCCGGTTGTTCCAGTCCGGGTACGGCGTGGCGACCGAGAGCCGGCGCGCGCCAACGGCGCGCAGCGCCGCCACCACCGACGGCGTCGTGGCCACCGCCGGCACCCCGGCCTCGCGCTCGATCAGCGCGAGCATCTCGCGATCCCAGCCGGGCCCCTTGTAGAAGGAGCCCGTCGTGCACCCGTAGGCGATGGCGTCGACCCGCGCCGTGGCCAGATAGCGCGCGCCCGTCTCGATCTCGCTGTTCATCCGCTGGTAGGCGGCGTCGCCGTTGGCGTCGTTGGTCATCCACAGCCGCTGGCCGTGGACGGTGACCCCATGGGGCACGACCATGGTGAAGTCGGCCTCGCAGGTCGTGTTCGTCGACGGCACCATGACGCCGATGCGCTTGCGCACGGTCATTGGATTTGCCGTCGGGGCGCCTGCGCCGGGCTCCGGCGCCCGACGGTCGAGCACAGCACCCGCTCACTCATTTGGATTTCCCGTCGGGGCGCCTGCGCCGGGCTCCGGCGCCCGACGGTCGGGCACAGCACCCGCTCGCTCATTTCTGGCCCTCCCTGTGCCACAATCTACGCGACTCGGGAAATGACGGCCATCGCGATCCTCGGCGAATACGCGCCGGCGTTCGCGCCGCATGCGGCGACGACGGCGGCCATCGCGCATGCTCGCGCGCGGCTCGGCGTTGCCGTGGACGCGGAATGGATGTCGACGGCTGCCGTCGACGCGACCCTGTTCGAGCGCGTCGACGCGCTCTGGATCGCCCCCGGCAGCCCCTACAAGGACCTCGAGCAGACGCTCTGGGCGATCCGTGAGGCGCGCGAGCGCGGCGTGCCGTGCCTGGGCACCTGCGGCGGCTTCCAGCACATGGTGCTCGAGTACGCGCGCCACGTGCTCGGCTTCCGCGACGCGCAGCACGCCGAGTACGATCCCTACGCCTCGCGCCTCTTCGTCACGCAGCTCGCGTGCTCGCTGGCCGGCCGCGCGATGCGCCTGGCCTTCGCGCCGGGCTCCCAGGTGGCGGCCATCTATGGCGCGCCCGGCGCGACCGAAGCGTACTACTGCGACTTCGGCGTCAACCCGGAGTACGTTCCGCTGCTCGCCACCGGGCCGCTGCGCATCACCGGCGCCGACGCCGAGGGCGAGGCGCGCGTCATCGAGCTGCCCGGCCATCCCTTCTTCATCGGCACGCTCTTTGTCCCCCAGGCCCGGTCGACGCCGGAGCGGCCGCATCCGCTGGTGACGGCGTTCGTCGCGGCCGCGGCGGCGACCCGAAAGTGAGGGGCGCATGAAGCTGGACGTGAAGACGCTGACCAGGGGCCTCGAGTTCCACGGCGAGGTGGAGGGCAAGCGGCAGCGCTACTTCGTGCTGTCCAGCCCGCGGCAGTATTTCGTCATGTCGCTGTCGCGGAGCAAGCGGGACGCCGGCAACTTCAACCTCGTCGGCAAGGCCGCCGTCGAGAAACTGCACACGCGCCTGCGCGGCAAGCGAGGCCTCACGGCGCGGCTCGTCTACGAGCGCTCGCGGCGCGGGGTGCCCTCGGCGCTGGTGGCGCTCAACATGCTGTATGTGCTCGTCGCCACCGGCCGCGCCGGCATCGACCAGCGCCGTCGGGCGGCGCGCGAGATCTTCTTCAACGTCGGGGCGTAGGCGGGCGCGGGTATGGCGTGGTGGCCGTTCGGCGGGGCGAAGGACGACGCTCCGTTTCTCACCGCCCAGTGGCGACACCTCGTGATGCTCAACTACGAGGTCGACGCCGACGTGCTGACGCCGCTCGTCCCCGCCGGTACCGCGCTCGATCTCTGGCAGGGCCGCGCCCTCGTGAGCGTCGTCGGCTTCCGCTTTCTCGACACACGCGTGCTCGGCGCGGCGATCCCGCGCCACCGTGCCTTCGACGAGGTGAACCTGCGCTTGTACGTCCGCCGCGACGCGCCCGGTGGGCAGACGCGGCGCGGCGTCGTCTTCGTGCGCGAACTGGTCTCGCGCGCGGCCGTTGCGCTCGTCGCTCGGCTCGCCTATAACGAGCCCTATCGTGCGCTCCGCATGCGCAGTGTCACGCCGCATGGAGCCACCGAGCCTCCCGGGCGGCTCGCGTACGAGTGGCGGATCGGCGGCGCCTGGGAGACGCTGGCGGCGACGGCGGTCGGCACGCCGGCTCAGCCCGAGCCCGGCTCGGAGGCCGCGTTCATCACCCGGCATCACTGGGGCTACACGCGCCAGCGAGACGGCGGCACCGTGGAGTACGAGGTGGAGCACCCGCCGTGGCGCACCTGGACGGCAACGGGCGCGACGCTGACGATGGACGTGGGGCGTCTCTACGGCCGCGCGTTCACACCCGCGCTCTCACGAGCGCCGACCTCGGCCCTGATCGCCGACGGGTCGCCCGTGATCGTGCACGCGCCGCGCCGGCTGTCCGCAGCCCGCGGGGTAGTCGCCGGCGCCGGCGCGCCCTGAGGAGGGAGAGCTCAGCATGAAGATCGTCTACACACCCATCGCCACGCTGGTGCCCTCGCTCACGCCGGAGCAGGACGCCGAGATCCTCGCCGCCGCCGGAGACGACTCCCTGCTCGTGGTGGCGAAGACGCCCGACCGCCAGCGCGAGGAGATCGTCGACGCCGACGTGCTCTTCGGCCGTGTGAGCCCCGAGATCTTCGCGGAGGCGCGGCAGCTCCGTTACTACCACTGCCTGGGCGCGGGCGTGGACTCGATCCTGTCGCCCGAGCTGGTCGAGAGCGACGTGATCCTGGCCTCCGAGAAGGGTGAGGTCGGCATCCATCTGGCCGAGCACGCCTTCGCCCTGCTGCTCGCGCTCACGCGGGGCGTGCACACCGCGCTGCGCGAGCCCGACTTCCGCCTGCGCGAGCCGATCCGCCGCGAGCAGCGCGAGCTGTGGGAGCAGACCATGGGCATCGTCGGCTTGGGCGGCACCGGCCGCGCCGTCGCCCGGCGTGCCCTCGGCTTCGGCATGAAGGTGCTCGCGGTCGACATCGACAGCGTCCCGCCCGAGCCCGGGGTGACGCTCTGGAAGGCGGACCGCCTCCACGACCTGCTCGGCGCCGCCGACGTCGTCGTCA
>QHSB01000027.1 GCA_003220335.1 Candidatus Rokuibacteriota bacterium | reverse complement strand
CGGCGAGCATCGTGCGCGGCTCGGCGCCGAGCCCGACCACGATCTCTTTCGTCTTGCTCCGGTCCTGCGCGTGGGCCGCGGGCGCCGCCGCGAACGCGGCGACGAGACAGGACGTGACGACCAATCTCCAAGGGCGACGCATGACGGCCTCCTCAGCGTGACGGATCGGGGCGGCGCGGCCCCGGCGACACGGCGGCCAGAGTGTATCCGACTCGTAGCGTTGACGTCGACCATCACGAGGTCGATAATCCCGACACGATGAGCGACCACGCGTTTCAGGCGTTGATGCTCTGGCTCATCTGTGCCCAGGTGTTCATGAGCCTCGTCGTGCTCGTGGTCTTTTGGTACAAGACGCGCAAGGACCTGGATCAGATCCAGGGCGTCACCGCCGCCGTTTACCTCGAGGTCAAGCGCACCCTGCGGGAATACCGCTCAAACCCGTAGCTTCGGGTCGAGGGTATCGCGCAGCCAGTCGCCGAGCAGGTTCACGCCGAGCGCCGTCAGCGCCAGTGCCGCGCCGGGAAACGCCCCCAGCCACCACGCCACGTAGAGAAAGTCGCGACTCTCGCTCAGCATGCTGCCCCACGCCGGCGTGGGCGGCTGCACGCCGAAGCCCAGGAACGAGATGGCGGCCTCGGCCACGACGAACTGCGAGAACTGCAGGCTGGCCACCACGATGATGGACGGCGCGACGTTGGGCAGCACGTGGCGGAAGAGCAGGCGCGGCCGGCCGACGCCGAGCGCCGCCGCGGCGTGCACGTAGTCCCGCTGCTTCACCGACAGCACCTCGCCCCGCACGACGCGCGCATAGACGACCCAGCCCGCCGCCGACAGGCTCAGGATGATGTTGCGCAGGCCGAGCCCGACGATGGCGTTGATGGTGAGCGCGAGCAGGATGAACGGAAAAGAGAGCTGCACGTCGGCCAGCCGCATGATGGCCGTCGATGGCCAGCGCTCGACGAAGCCGGCGACGAGGCCGAGCAGGCCGCCCACGATCGCCGTCACCACCACCGTGCACACGCCGATGAACAGCGCGAGCCGCGCGCCGTAGAGGACGCGCGCGAGCAGATCGCGGCCGAGCTGGTCGGTGCCGAGCGGATGGCCCGGCGAGCCCGGCGGCTTGAGGCCGCTGGCGAAGTCGGTGGTCATCGGGTCGGTCGCCGCCAGCCAGGGCGCGCCGACCGCGGCGACGACGACCGCGAGGGTGAGCGCCAGGCCGAGGTATTTCTTCATGACCGCAGCCGCACGCGCGGATCGAGCCAGGCGTAGAGCAGGTCCACGAACAGATTCATGAGCGTGTAGACGATCGACGTGAACGACACCGCGGCCATCACCACGGGGAAGTCGCGGTTCAGCAGCGCCTGCACGGTGAGCCGCCCGAGGCCCGGCCACGCGAAGATCGTCTCGGTCACGACGGCGCCGCCGAGCAGCTGGCCGGCCTCGAGCCCCGCCAGCGTGACGATCGGGATCGCGGAGTTGCGCAGGGCGTGCTTGCCGACCACGTGCCGCTCGGCCAGGCCCTTGGCGCGCGCGGTCAGCACGTAGTCCTCGCCGAGCGCCTCCAGTACCGCCGAGCGCGTGAGCCGCGCGACGCGCGCGGCGTAGAAGGCCGCGAGCACGACGGCGGGCATGACGAGGTGAGCCAGCCCGCCCATGCCGCCCGTGGGCAGCCAGCGCAGCTGCACGGCGAAGAGGTAGATCAGCATGAGGCCGAGCCAGAAGCCCGGCGTGGCCTGGCCGAGCGCCATCAGCACGGTGCCCGCATGGTCCACCGCGCCGTCGCGGCGCACCGCGGTGGCGACGCCGAGCGGCACCGCGAGGGCGAGCGTCAGCAGCATGGCCGTCCCCGCCAGCAGCAGCGTGGCCGGCAGTCGCTCGAGCACGAGGCCGAGCGCGTCACGCCGGTAGCGCAGCGACTCTCCGAAGTCGCCGCGCACGGCGCCCCTCATGAAGCGTGCGTACTGCACGAGGAGCGGATCGTTGAAGCCCAGGCGCTCGCGGTACTCGTTGACGTCCTTGGCCTGGATGTCCATCGGCATGAAGAGCAGCACCGGGTCGCCGGACAGGCGCACCATCCCGAACACGGCCGTGAGCGAGAGGAAGACGACGAGCACGGTCTGGAGCAGCCGTGAGGCGATCCAGCCGCGCATTCAGCGACGCTCGTAGCGGCGGCGCAGCCTCACGGGCTGCCGGCGCTTGCGATAGCGGAGATTGAGCAGCTCGACGAAGAGCGAGAAGGCCATCGCGACGTAGATGTAGGCCTTGGCCACGTGCTGACCCATCCCGTCGGCCACGAGCACCACGCCGATGAGGAGCAGGAAGGCCAGCGCGAGGATCTTCACGCTCGGGTGGCGCTCGACGAAGCCGGCCACGGCGCCCATGCTGGCCAGCATCACGAGCATGGCGATCACCATGGCCGCCACCATGACCGACAGGCGGTTGGCCATGCCGACGGCGGTGATCACGGAGTCGAGCGAGAACACGATGTCGAGCACGAGGATCTGGGCGAGCACGCCGGCGAAGCGACCGCGTCCGCCTCCCTCGCGCTCGACGTGCTCGACCTCGAGCTTGTCGTAGATCTCCCACGTCGCCTTGCCGACCAGGAAGAGGCCGCCGCCGATCAGGATGAGGTCGCGTCCACTCAGGCCGTGGCCCCGCACCGTGAACAGCGGCCGCGTGAGTCCCATCATCCACGAGATCGTGAAGAGCAGCCCGATGCGGATGCCCAGCGCGAGCGTGAGCCCGAGCCGCCGCGCCGCATCTTGTTGTCTCGCGGGCAGCCGCCCGGTGAGGATCGCGATGAAGACGACGTTGTCGACGCCGAGGACGATTTCGAGCGCGGCCAGCGTCGCGAGCGCGACCAGGCCGTCGGCGGTCAGGAACGCGTCCATCGTCGGCGGAATACTACCGCAGCGCCCGTCCGTATACTGTGGAGCCGTGCGCTCCGTCTCGCTCGTCCTGATCCTGCTCCTCGGCGCCCCCCTGCTGGCGGCGGGCGCCCCTGCCCCGGAGGACGTCGTGGCCGAGGTGCGCCGCGCCACCGCGCGCTACGTGGACGTCGCGACCGCGCGCGCCGACGGCTATCTGCAGGCGAGCGGGATGGAGGCGCGTCACGGCTACCACTTCGTGCAGCCGGCGGCGCAGGCGCGGGCGCTGGCCACGGGCACGCTCGATCTCGCGGCACCGCCGGTGCTGCTCTACGTGGAGCGCGACGGTCTGTGGCAGCTCGTCGGCGTGGAGTACGCGCTGCCGTCGGTGCCCCCCGACGACGCGCTCCCCGGCGCCGTGTGGCACGCGCACGAGGCCTCGTGTCACTACCGCGACTTCCGCGAGCTGCCGGCCGCGAGCGCGCGCGCGTGCCCGGCGCGCCATTCGGCCAGCGGCGAGGTGTTCGTCGGCTGGCACCCGGCGCTCGCCGTCGCCCACGTGTGGGCGTGGTACCCGAACCCCGACGGTGTGTTCGCGGAGGCCAACCCGTGGCTCGCGCCCTACGGCGGCCTCGCCGCGCGCGAGCACCACCCACGGAATCCGGCCGAGATGTTCTACTCGCAGCTCACCCACCGCGTGGCCGGCGTCATCTTGCTCACCCTCGCGGCGCTCACCCTCTGGGAGTCATGGCGGCCGCGGCCGTTCCCGTGGAACGCGGTGTCGGCGCCGCTCTGGGTGGCCTTCGGCGTCTACCTGATTCCCAGCAGCGACCCCGAGTCGTGGCCGTACGGGCCCCAGCGCTTCGGCGAGATCTTCAGCGACCCCCTCGTGCTGCAGCACAAGCTGCTCGCGCTCCTGCCGATCACGATCGGCGTGATCACGGCGCTGCGTGGCGTGGCGGTGCTGCCGGGGCGGCGGCTGGCCCGCGTGCTGGCGGTGCTGGCTCTCGCCGGCGGCGCGACGCTCTTCTTCCACTTCCACGAAGGCCGCCTGCACGTCGACGCGATCTACCTGCAGCACGTGCTGATGGGGTCGACGGCCGTCGGCGTCGGGGTGGCGCTGCTCATCGGCACGCGCACGGCGCGCGTGCGCCCGTGGCTCGCGTGGGCGTGGCCCGCGTTTCTCGCCGCGATGGCCACCGTTCTGCTGTTCTATCGCGAGACGTGACGTTCGACGGCGACGCCGAGACGGGCGGCGCCGAGCAGCAGGGCCCGAGGGGCGGTGGACCGGTGGCGGCGATCGTCAGGCAAGAGGCGTGAGTCGGGCTAGCACGCGTACGACTGGCCGGGCGTCCAGAACGGCTCGTAGTAACCGGACGCGTACGGATGCGACTCCCAGTGACTGTCGGTCCACGAGCCGTCCGCCGCCCACGAGCCCTGCACCCACACGGTCTGCGTGGAGGCGTACGGGATCCAGCGATACGACCAGTACCCCGGCGTCACGCACTCGCTCGGCGCGGCGGCGACCGTCTGGTAGTACACGGGCTGCTGCACGACGATCACCTGCGTCGTCGGCGCGCTGACGAAGATCGTGGTGGCCGGACGATGGTGGCGCCGCTCGACGTCCGGGAGGCTCGACACGAACGCCGGCGGCGCGGTCGGCATGACGCCGCCGGGCGCGGCCACGACGAAGGGCCGGGTCGCCACTACGAAGGGCGAGCTTGCGGGGAGCACGGTCGAGCTGAACCGTGGCGCGGCCGACCCGAAGGGCATCACGACGGAGGGCGTCGTCGCGGTGAACCTCTCGCCCCCCGCCCACGCGGGGGCGGCCAGGGCCAGCACCGCCAGGATCGCGACCACGCCGTTGCGGATCATCACGCCACCTTCGACCGGCGGCCCGGCGGCCCTATTCATGCTCACGCGCGAATTCTGCTTCGCACGGCATCCCACATCAACTCGGCCCATCGGGCGTAGCCGAGATCCGAGGGATGATAGCCGTCGCGACCGACCAGCTCCGGCCGCGCCGGCACCTCGCGCCGGCTCGGCGCATAGAGGTCCACGATCTGGGCGCCGTGGCGCTTGGCCACGCGGGCCAGGGCGTCGTTGAACTCGACCGAGCGCCGGCCGACCAGCGCCTCCGCCTCGTGACCGCGAAAGCGCGGCGTCACCGCCAGGTCCGGCAGGAGGCTCACGACGATGACCGCAGGCGTGGTGGCGGCGAGGCGGGCGAGGATCGCGTCCATGTTGCGCGTGTACGCGGCGAGCGGCACCCCCTCGGTGATGTCGTTGGGCCCCACCGACAGCGTCACGAGGTCAGGCCTCGACGCGATCGCGGGCTCGAGCTGGCGCGCGAGCACGTCGGCGGACGTCGCGCCGCCCACGCCGAGGTTCTGCAGCCGCGCGTTGTGATAGATCGCGCGTAGCCGCGCGTGCAGGAGGCTGACGTAGTTGTTCTCGTGGCGGCTGGCGCCGACGCCCTCGACGGTGCTGTCGCCGAGCGCCACGTAGAGGATCTCGGCATCGCGATCGACGGGCAGCGTGCGCGCCGCCGCCCCGCGCGTCGACGAGCAGCCGGCGGCCATCGACACCGCCAGCAGCGCCGCCACCGCGCGGCTCACCAGCCCGCGGCCTCCTCGACGGTGCGGCGATACCACGGCGCGTCGGGGAAGGTGATCGGGCGAACGGCCGGCAGGGTCACGCCGGCCTTGCGATACGCCTCCACGTACGTGCGCGCCGCGCGCGGGTCGCCGATGCCCCCGAGCGCCTCCGCGAGTGCGTCCGGCACCCGCCGGTCGCGGTCGAAGGCGGCGACCCCATCGCCGAGCCCCGCCGCCTGCAGCATCGCGCGATAGAACGGCTGCTCGACGTAGCGCGTGAGCTCGGCGCGGAACGCGGCCATCGCCGCCGGGCGGTCGTCGGTCACCGCGAGCGGCACCGCGGCGACGATCTCAAACCCGGTGAGCGGCTTGCCCGCACGGCGCCGCCCGCGCTCGAGCGCGGGCAGCGCGACGTCGCGCACGTACGCCGGGGGGCAGAGCCAGAGGATGACGCCGTCCGCGATCTCGCCGGCGAGCTCCAGCATCTTCACCGAGAGCGCGGCGAGATAGATCGGCGGCGCCGGCGGGCGCTTCGGCAGCGCCAGCGACCACCGCACGCGATAGTGACGCCCCTCGAACTCGCTGCCGGCGCCGAGCGCGCCGCGCAGCACCGCGACGTACTCGCGCATGATCGCCAGCGGCTCGACGAGGCGCAGCCCGAGCATCGCCTCCATGGCGTTCTTGTGGCTCACGCCGATGCCGAGACGGAAGCGGCCGCCGCTGACCTCGTTGAGCGTGGACGCGGCCTGCGCCATGGCCACCGGATGCCGCGGGTAGATCGGGACGACGCCGTTGCCGAGGCCCACGCGCGTGGTGGCCGCGGCGTAGGCGGCGAGCAGCACGAACGAGTCGCGGCCGAGGCCGTGGGTGACCCAGACGCTGTCGTAGCCCAGCCGGTCGGCGGTGCGCGCCAGCTCGATGGCGGCGCCGAGGTCGGCGCCCGGGTTCAGGTACGCGGCGAGCGGTATAGGCTGACCTCCATCGCATCGTCGTCGAACTCGTACTCGCGGCTCGCGTAGTCGGCCGAGCCGCGTACGTGCTCCAGATAGGGCGCCACGTCCTTGCGGTACATGCCGGTGTTGTCGGCGACGACCACGGTGCCGGCGACGAGCTTGGGCTCGAGCGAGCGCACGTAGTCCAGGTAGTCCTCTTTGGCGGCGTCGATGAAGACGAAGTCGAAGCGCCCGGGCAGCAGCGGCAGCAGGCGCAGCGCGTCGCCCTGGATCACCTTGACCTTGCGGCCGAGGCCGGCCTCCTCGGCATTGCGCTTCGTCATGCGCGCCAGGTAGTCGCTGCTCTCCAGGCACGTGAGGCGGCCGCGCGGCACCAGCGAGCCCGCGATCAGGATGGCCGAATACCCCAGCAGCGAGCCGATCTCCACCGCGCGTGTCGGCCGGTGGCGGTCGATGAGCCGGCGGATCACGCGGCCCTTGGCGCGGCCCACGTTGGGGATGTGCCAGAGGCGCGTCGTGCGGTCCATCAGCGCGAGCATGCGCTGCGCCTTTTTGGTCACGCGGCGCCCTTGGGGGCAAGCCGACCGGCGACCGAGTCGGGGACGGGATACTTGCGCGTCGACGCCCCCGCCTTCACGATCTGGCCGGGCAGCGCGCGGCCGACGATCTCCTGCACGCGGCGGCTGACGCCGACGAGACGGTCGAGGTCGATGCCCGTCTGCACGCCCATCGCGTGCAAGCAGTGCACGAGGTCCTCGGTGCACACGTTGCCGGAGGCGCCGGGCGCGAACGGGCAGCCGCCGAGCCCGCCGATGGACGCGTCGAAGTTGGTGACGCCGTGCTCCATCGCGGCCAGGATGTTGGCAATCGCCATCGCGCGCGTGTCGTGGGTGTGCAGCGTCCATTCGATCCCGGGAAAGCGCGGGATCAGGTGCTCGAGCACGCGCCCCACCTGCCGCGGGTTGGCCATGCCGGTCGTGTCGGCCAGCCCGACGGCGCGCGCGCCCATCTCGATCAGCCGGCCGACGACGCGCTCGAGCTGCGCCAGCGGCACGTCACCCTCGAACGGGCAGCCGAACGACGTCGAGATGCCGCATCCCACGTGCAGCTTCCCGGCCGCGGACACCCGCAGCACGGCGCCGAGCCTGTCGAGCGACTCCGCGATCGTCATGTTCACGTTGGCGAGGTTGTGGCTTTCGCTCGCAGACAGCACGGTGTGGATCGCATCCACGCCCGCCTCGATCGCGCGCACGGCGCCCTTCTCGTTGGGCACCAGCGCCGCATAGCGCGTGCCGGGCCGGCGCGTGATCCGCGCCATGACCTCCTCGGCGTCGCGCAGCTGCGGCACGGCTTTCGGATGCACGAAGGACGTCACCTCGATGCGCGACAGGCCCGCCGCCGACAGCAGATCGACGACCTCGACCTTCTGCTCGGTCGGGATGAAGTCCGGCTCGATCTGGAACCCATCGCGGGTCCCCACCTCGCACATCGTCACGCGCTCGGGCAGCCGCATGCCGTTGCCTCCTCGCTCGAAGTGATGAAAACTCTACCACCCTACGTGGGGGCCCCGAAATGGCCCCCAAACCCCCAGCGTTCGGAGCGCCCAGGCAAAAGCCGTGGCGCTCGCTGGTCTGAACATGGGGGCCCCGAAATGGCCCCCAGACCCCCAGCGTTCGGAGCGCCCCGGCAAAAGCCGTGGCGCTCGCTGGTCTGAACATGGGGGCCCCGAGATGGCCCCCAAACCCCCAGCGTTCGGAGCGCCCCGGCAAAGCCATGGCGCTCCTCGACTCAGGCCGGAGGCCGCCGGCCGAACATGCCGAGGCCGCGGACGGTCATGACGACCTCGCCGTGCTGATTCAGGATCTCGGTGGACGTGCGCACGATGCCGCGGTCGGGCTTGCTGCGCGACGGCACGACCTCCGTGATGGTGAAGCGGGCGCGCAGCGTGTCGCCGGGCCGCACGGGCTTCAGCCAGCGAATCTCGTCGCAGCCGGGCGAGCCGAGCGAGACCGTGTCCTTGAGGAAGGCGTCCCACATCAGCCGCATCATGATCCCGATCGTCTGCCAGCCGCTCGCGATGAGCCCGCCGTAGACAGACGCCTTGGCCGCCCTCTCGTCGACGTGGAACGGCTGAGGGTCGTACTCGCGTGCGAAGGCGATGATCTCGTCCTTCGTGAGCGTGCGCGGCGGCGATTCGCGCACCTGTCCCGGCGCGAAGTCCTCGAGGTAGAGCGGCACGGAGCGGCGGCTCAGTAGGACCGCGGCATGCCGAGGACGTGCTCGCCGACGTAGGCCATGACGAGGTTCTGGTTCACCGGCGCCGTCTTGTAGAGCCGGGCCTCGCGGAACTTCCGCTCGATGTCGTACTCCTCGGCGTAGCCGTAGCCGCCGTGGCAGTCGATGCACGCGTTGCCCGCCTCCCACGCCGCCTCCGCGGCCAGGAACTTGGCCATGTTCGCCTCGGCGCCGCAGGGCTCACCGGCGTCGAAGAGCGCGGCGGCCTTGTCGCGCATGAGGGCGGCGGCCTCCACGTTCATGTGGGCCCGGGCGATGGGGAATTGCACACCCTGGTTGGCGCCGATCGGCCTGCCGAAGATCACGCGGCCGCCGGAGTAGGCGACGGCCTTCTCGGTGAACCAGCGGCCGTCGCCGATGGACTCGGAGGCGACGAGCACGCGCTCGGCGTTCATGCCCGACAGGATGTAGGAGAAGCCCTTGCCCTCCTCGCCCACCAGGCTGTCGGCGGGGATCTCCATGTCGTCGAAGAAGAGCGCGTTGGTCGAGTGGTTCATCATCATGCGCAACGGCCGGATCTCGAGGCCCTTGATGTTGCGGATGTCGACGAGGAACACGCTGAGACCGTCCGTCCGGCGCTTCACCTGGTCAGCCGGCGTCGTCCGCGCCAGCAGCAGCATGAGATCCGACTGCATGGCGCGCGAGATGAACATCTTGCGGCCGTTGACGACGTACCGGTCGCCCGTGCGGACCGCCGTCGTCTTCAGCTGCGTCGTGTCGGATCCGGCGTCGGGCTCCGTCACGCCGAATGCCTGCAGGCGCAGCTCGCCGGTGGCGATCTTCGGGAGATATTTCCGCTTCTGCGCCTCGCTGCCGTGGCGCAGCACGGTGCCCATGATGTACATCTGGGCATGGCACGCGGAGGCACTGCCGCCGTTGGCGTGGACCGTCTCGAGGATCAGGGCGCCGTCGCGGATGGGCAGTCCGGCGCCGCCGAATTCTTGAGGGATGAGCGCGGCAAGGTAGCCGGCTTCCGTGAGCTCGTTGACGAACTTGTCCGGGTACTCGCGCCGCGCGTCGAGCTCGCGCCAGTACTCGCCGGGGAAGCGCTTGCAGATCTCCGTCACGCCCTTCTCGAGCGCGCGCTGCTCGTCGGTCAGTGCGAGGGATATCGTCGCCATGCCGTCCTCTAACGCCCCTTGAACTCGGGCTTTCGCTTCTCGTTGAACGCGCGCACACCCTCGAGCCGGTCCTCCGTCACCACGGTGGCGTTGTAGGCCTCGATGGCCAGGATCATCGCGGTCTCGAGGTCCGTCTCGCTGCCGTAGGCGATGGCCTTCTTCGCCTGGCGCACGGCGATGGGGCCGTTCCTGGCGATGGTCGCCGCGACCTCCGCCGCCTTCGCCCGGGCCTGGCCCGCCGGCACCAGGTGATTGATCAACCCCACGGCCTTCGCCTCGTCGGCCTTGAGCCGGCGGCCGGTGAAGATCAGCTCCTTGGCGAGCGGCGCGCCGAGAATGCGCGGCAGCAGCTGGGTGCCGCCGATGCCCGGGAAAATTCCGAGCGTCGTCTCCGGCACTCCGAACACTGCGGTTTCGCTGGCCACGATGAAATCGGACAAGATCGCCAGCTCGCAGCCACCCGCCAGCGCGAAGCCCTCGACGGCGGCGATCACGGGTATCGGGCAGCGCAGCACGCGCAGCGCGGCCTGCTCGAAGATCACGTGCTGGGCACGCCACGCCTCGTCGGTCATCCCGTTGCGCTCCTTGAGATCGCCACCGGCGCAGAACGCCTTGTCGCCGGCGCCGGTGAAGACCACGGCGCGCGCGTCGGGATCACGGGCGAGCGCGTCGAAGCAGGCGAGCAGGTCCTCGCCCATGGCGGTGTTCATCGCGTTGTGCTGCTCGGGGCGGTTGAGAATGACGGTGATGACGTGGCGGTCAGGCGAACGGGTGAGGAGGAGGTGGCGATAGGTCACTGGACGACGCCCTGGGTCTGGAGATTGCGGACGTCGTCGAGGGTGTAGCCGAGCCAGGTCAGCACGTCGGCCGAGTGCTCGCCGAGCAGCGGCGGCACGCGCCG
>QHSB01000026.1 GCA_003220335.1 Candidatus Rokuibacteriota bacterium | reverse complement strand
GCCAGGATACCCGGTACTCCTTGGCAAGTCCGTAACCGCCGAAGATCTGCATGGCCTTGTCAGCACACAGCTTGGCCGTCTGCGCGGCGTGGAACTTCGCGATCGCGGCGAGCCGGTTCGATGGCAGGCTGTGATCCATGGAGTATGCAGCCTTGTAGACCAGCGCCCGACTCGCCTCGATGGCCGTCGCCATCTCGGCGATGTCGGACTGGATCATCTGGAAGCGGCCGATCGGCTGGCCACGCAGCGTCCGCTCTTTGGCGTAGCGCACGGCGTCCTCGAAGCATGCGCGCGCGATACCGAGGGCCTTGCCGGCCACGGTCACGCGCCCCGCCTCGAGCGCCCGCATGACGATCTTGAACCCTTCGCCCTCGGCACCTAACCGGTTCTCGACCGGGACCACGAAGTCGTCGAGGAAGAGCACGTTCGTGCGAAATGCGTTCGACAGCCCGAGCATGTCGATCGGCTGCGCGTTCCAGCCTGGGTACTTCTTGGGTTCGACGATGAAACCGGTGATGCCGCGCGCTCCAGCATCTCGGTCGGTCTTCGCAAACAGCACGCCGACATCGGTCTCGTTGGCGATCGAAGCGAACATCTTCTGGCCGTTGATGCGATAGACGTCGCCATCGCGCCGCGCGAAGGTCTTCATCGCACCCGCGGCGTCGGAGCCGCCGTCCGACTCGGTCAACGCCATCATGCCGATCGTCTTGCCGGCCAGCAGGTTGGGTACGTACTTCTTGATCTGCTCGGGCGTGCCGCCGAAGTAGACGCAGCTTGGGCACGTGGAGCCCTGCTGGTTGTTGCACGCGGCAAACCGAACGTCATTACGTGCCATCTCCTCCTGGATCACCGCCGCGGCAAGGTAGCCCAGGTTCGTGCCGCCAAGGGACTCAGGAAACACCGCTCCGTAGAGACCGGCGTCGCCGGCTCTCCTGATCAGTTCTCGCGGGAATTCGCCGCGCTTCTCGTACCCATCCATGACCGGCACGACCTCGGTCTGCATGAACCGATTGACCGTGTCGCGTACCGCTTCGAGGTCCTCGGACATCGCAGAATCCATGAACCTCTCCTCGTCGGCCTTTCGAACTACACAGCTGTTGAGCGCGGCACCAGCTTGATCGTCGTGGCTCGCGCCGTCGCGGCCACCATGGGATCGACGTAGCGTCCGCCATGGCGACGGTACTTCCTCCGGTACTCGGCGTCGATCTGATCGTTGATAACCGCGCCCGCTTCGGGCACGAACGTGACGTCCTTGCCAGCCCCGTCCGCCTTGACCTGGCCCGCGTGGCGCGTCCGAGTCGCGCGGAACCAGGCTCCATTGTGGCCCTTCCACGACCGGACGTAGAGATCGTCGCCAACGCGGACGACCCAGATGGTCACCGTGTCTCCGAGCGTGCCGTCGCGTCGGAGTGACGCCAGGTCGAGCTCTTCAGCTGCTGCGATCTTGCGGAGTTCATCGTTCGTCCACGTGGCCATCGCTATCTCCAAACTTCCCACGTTGCGTGAGTTATCTGCGGTATTGCTCGTCGCTGACCTTTTCCATCCAGTTGACGTTCTTGCCGTCGAGGAATTCCTGAATTGCGATATGCGTCATGGTGCTCGTCGGTGTCGCTCCATGCCAGTGTTTCTGCCCCGGCGGGATCCACACCACATCACCTTCGCGGATCTCCTGCGTTGGGCCACCCCATTCCTGCACCCAACCCGTGCCTGCGGTGACGATCAGCATCTGACCCAGCGGGTGCGTGTGCCACGCAGTTCGAGCGCCAGGCTCGAACGTCACCCGACCGCCGGACGTGCGTGACGGAGCGGTCGCGTTGAACAAGGGATCGATGCGCACGGAACCAGTGAAGTTGTCGGATGGTCCCTCCCGGGACGGCTGCGACCCGCTTCGCGTGACGGTGATTGCCTGCGAAGATTCGCCGGAAGCGGCGGCGAGCAGACAAAGCGACATGAGCGTCGCGGCGAGCCCTCTCATGTCGGTCCTCCGGATTGGGATCACTTGGGGCGCTTCTCGAAGACATCCTTGGCGACCGGTAGCGCCGAGAAGACGTTTGGCCAACCGGTGTAGAAGGCCAAGTGCGTGAGCGCCTCTGCGGCCTGCGCCTGCGTCAGGCCGTTATCCATGGCGCGGTTGAGGTGATACGGAATCTGCGCCACCTGGCCCGAAGCAATGAGCGCGCTGACGGTGACGAGACTGCGGTCCCGGGGCGCCAGGGCCGGGCGCAGCCACAGGTCGCGGAACAGCACGTCTGTCGTGTACTGCACGACTCCCGGCGCTACCTTGCCGAACTGCTCGCCGACGCGCGAGGCGCGTTGCGCCTCGGCGGCCTCGTCCAGGGGAAGAGGCTGCGGTGAAACCGGCGGCAGCTGATCGTTGCCGACCTTGCGCGCGGCAAAGACATCTTTCGTCACCGCAACGGCCGACATGGCATTCGGCCAGCCGGAGTAGAACGCGAGATGCGTAATGACTTCGGAGATCTCACGCGGTGTGACGCCGTTGTCGAGCGCGAGGTTCACGTAATATGGCATGTCGGTCGTCTGGTTGCGCGCGATCAACGCCGCCAGCGTTACGATGCTGCGGTCACGCGGCGCAAGGCCAGGGCGCTTCCATACCTCCCCCAGCAGACGATCTTGCGTGTATTTCTCCAGCGCTGGAGCGACCGCGCGGATATCGTCGAGTGTTGGCATTGGTGGAGCTACCTCCGATCTCGGCGGGGCCGATTCGGGCCGCTGACCGACGGAAGCAGTGTCAGACGCAGCAACGCGTCCTGCCGGGCTTGCGTGGGAGCATGCCGAAGCGAGCACAGAAAGCGATAGGATGGTGGCCGCGAGCGATTTCATGGGCGCAGGAGCGTCTTGATGGCGCGGCGCTCGTCCATGGCTCGGTAGCCGTCCGCCACCTTGTCTAGCGGCAACGTCAGGTCGAACACCTTGCCCGGGTCGATCTTCCCGCTACACACGAGGTCGATCAGCTCGGGTAGGAAGCGTCGCACCGGAGCGGGACCGCCGTGAAGATGGACGTGCGCGTAGAACAGCTCCGTCCCGTCGAGCCTCACCCCGTGCGGAACGCCGACGTAGCCTATATAGCCGCCTCGGCGGGCTGAACGCATCGCCTGCATCATCGACTCCTGCGTGCCGACGCATTCGAGGACGGAGTCGGCTCCGATTCCGTCCGTGAGTTCTTTGATGCGAGCCACGCCCTCGTCACCGCGCTCGGTCACGATGTCGGTCGCGCCGAACTCTCGGGCGAGCTTCTGCCGCGACGTGTGGCGGCTCATCGCGATGATCCGGTTGGCGCGCCTGTGCTTGGCGGCCAGCACCGCGAGGAGGCCCACTGCGCCGTCACCGACGACCACGACTGTCTTGCCTGGCTTCACGTCGGCCGCGTTGGCAGCAAACCAGGCGGTGCCCATCACGTCGGAGAGAGCCAGCAGGCTTGCCGTCATGTTGTCCGGTGGAACGTCCCGGGTGGCCACCAGCGTGCCGTCCGCGAGCGGGACGCGCAGCATGGGCGCCTGCGCATCGCCGATGAACTCGCGGTGCTGGCAGCCCGACGGGTAACCAGCCTTGCAGTTGGGACAGGTGTTGTCGGAGGCGAAGAATGAGCCGATGACGAACTGCCCGGGCTTGATCGAGGTCACCGCGCGTCCGACCTCCTCGACGATGCCGCAGTACTCGTGCCCCATCGGCTTCGGCTGGGTGATCGGGTTGATGCCGCGGTAGTCCCACAAGTCCGACCCGCAAACGCAGGTGAGCGCCATCCGAATGATGGCATCCGTCGGCTTGATGATCGTCGGGGCGGGGCGTTCCTCGAAACGCACGTCGCGAGGACCATAGAGAACCGCGCCTCGCATGGCTTTATCTCCTTGTCTTTCTTTTGCCTCAGTGAGCGGTATATCCGCCGTCCACGAACAGTGCGTGACCGACCACATAACTTGCGCCGGGGCTGCAGAGCCACAACACGCCCGCGGCAACCTCCTCTGGCTCGGCAATGCGACCGATTGGTTCATCCTTCAGAAACTCGGCCAGGATCTTGGGATCACCGCCGGTCAGCGACTCCGCCATTGGCGTATTGATCGTGCCTGGGCAGACCGCGTTGATGCGGATCTTCCTGGTGGCGTATTCGAGGGCGGCAGTCTTCGTCAGGCCGATCACGCCGTGCTTGGCTGCGTGATAGGCCGCTAGCCCTGGAACGCCGATGACGCCACCGATCGACGAGCAATTGACGATTGCGCCGCCGCCATTCCGAAGCATCTGAGGCAGCTCGTACTTCATGCAGCTCCAAACGCCTCGCAGGTTGATCGCCATCACGCGATCCCACTCCTCACCGCTGATCTCAGCCGTGTCGACGCGGCGCTGCATGACGCCAGCGTTGTTGAACGCGGCGTCGAGCCGCCCGAACGCGGACACGGTCCGGTCAATCATGGACGCCACCTGGGTGTCATCGGTGACGTCGCAGCGAACGGCGAGGGCCTTGCCGCCGCTGGCACTGAGACCCTCGGCGGCCGCACGCACCGCGTCCTCGCGCCTGTCTGCGAGCACGACTGACGCGCCCGCATCCCCGAAGGCTTTCGCGGTCGCCAGACCGATGCCCGAGCCAGCCCCGGTAACAAGCGCGACCTTACCGGCGAAAGAGTGGTTCATGATTGCTTTCCCCTGATCCTGGATCCGCCCAGGTACTGTTCGTCAGAGACCTTCTCCAGCCACTCAACTACCTTGCCGTTGAGCTTTTCCTGGATGGCGATGTGCGTCATTGCTGTCGTCGGCGTTGCCCCATGCCAATGCTTTTCGCCGGGAGGACAGGTGATCACATCACCCGGCCGGATCTCCTCGACGGGCCCGCCCCAGCTCTGCACCCAGCCGCAGCCGGCCGTCACGATCAACGTCTGACCGAGGGGATGGACGTGCCAGGCGGTACGCGCACCCGGCTCGAACGTGACACTGGCGCCAGACACGCGCCGTGGCTCGGGTGCATCGAACAGCGGATCGATCCGAACCGTGCCGGTGAAGTTGTCCGGTGGCCCAGTCCGGGAAGCCTGGGACCCACATCGCTTGATCTCCATGTCTGTTCCTCGCCGCTTGGAGCAAAATCCAAGTCGCAGTCCGCTTAACGCCGCGCTCCCTTCTCCTCGCCTGACTTTACCCACCCGACTCGGTAGCGCCGGTATGACAATCCGCGGAGATGCTTGTACAATCCTCCAAACGCGGCGCGCGACGGGAAAGGTGTTTTACGATGCGGAACATGAAGAACGCCACGAGCGAACGAGAGACGCGTCGGATGCGGGCCGATCAGGAGGAACTCGCCGAGCGGATTGCCCGGGCAACGCCACATGAGGGGACGGTCGAAGTGCAGCCGGGTCTGCACTTTCGTCGCTGTTCGAGGCCGACCGAACGCCTCTACAGCTTCACCAAACCCTCGTTCTGCGTGATCGCGCAGGGCAGCAAGGAGCTGGTGGTCGGCGACGATCACTTCCGGTACGACCCCGCGCACTACATGATCAGCACCGTCGAGCTGCCGATGATCGGTCAAGTCGTCGAGGCGTCGCCCGAGCGGCCATACCTCGGCTTCTGGCTGGCGCTGGACCCCTCCGTCGTCACGTCGGTGATGGTGGAGTCGGGCGTCGTGCAGCGCGGCGACGGCAGCAGCGTGAAGTCACTCGATGTCAGCGCGCTCGACGCTAACTTGCTCGACGCGACGCTGCGGCTCGTGCGGCTCGTGGACGCGCCCCTTGAGTACCGCGTGCTGGCGCCGCTCGTCATCCGCGAAATCGTGTATCGCTTGCTCACGGGTGCCCAGGCCGGCCGCCTGCGGCACCTCGCCACGTTCGGCGGTCACGCGCACCGCATGGTTCGCGCGGTCGAGAAACTTCGCATGAACTTCAACAAGCCGTTGCGGATCGAGGAGGTCGCGCGAGAGCTGGGCATGAGCGTGTCCGGGTTCCATGCGCACTTCAGAGCCGTGACGGCGATGAGTCCGTTGCAGTTCCAGAAGCAGCTGCGGCTTCAGGAGGCCCGGCGGCTGATGCTCAGCGAAGATCTCGACGCGGCGGAAGCCGGCTACCGAGTCGGTTACGACGATGCCTCGCACTTCAACCGCGAGTACAAGCGGCACTTCGGCGAGCCGCCGATGCGGGACGTCGGACGAATGCGAGAGCTCGCGACGGCGTGATGAGGAGGCCCGCGCGGGCCAGCGTATTACCGTCGCGAGGTACGGCGGCAAGTTCCTCGTGCGAGGCGGCCAGGTGCAAACTCTGGAGGGTGACTGGAAACCCAAGCGGATGGTCGTGACCGAGTTTCCGAACATCGAGCAGGCGCGGCGCTGGTACGAACTCGGAAGAATACCGTGCGTTGAAGGCGTCCCGGCTGCGCACGGCGAGGGGCAGCGTCGTCCTCGTCGAAGGCGTGTAGAGCCGGCTCGACGTCCAACGACTGGGAGAGTGCGGCTCGGACGCGCTCGGGCGCGTGACCAGCCGCGCGTTTCCAGCCTTCCAGTTACATCGGCGTCAAGCAGTGTCGGACCGACCATGAACAACTCGACAGAGATTCCCGAAACACGCTACGTGAAGAGTGGCGAGCTCTACATCGCATACCAGGTCTTTGGCGCTGGTTCGGTCGACCTCTTCTACGTTCCGGGCTTCGTCTCACATCTCGAACACCAATGGGAAGACGCGGCATGGGCGCACATGCTGCGCAGGCTTGGGTCGTTCTCACGAGTCATCACGTTCGACAAGCCCGGAACTGGTCTCTCGGACCGGCTCGCTGACTTCCCCACGCTCGAGCAGCGGATCGACGACGTCAGGGCCGTGATGGACGCCGTCGGGTCCGAGCGAGCGGCATTCTTCGGCATTTCCGAAGG
>QHSB01000025.1 GCA_003220335.1 Candidatus Rokuibacteriota bacterium | reverse complement strand
TCGACATCAACGGGCTGCCGCTCGGCGACATCGTCGTCGAGGACGGGCGGGTCCGCCTCGGCGCCCTCGTCCGCCATCACCAGCTGGAGGAGTCCGACGCGATCGCGCGGCGCTGCCCGGTGCTCGGCGAGGCGGCGCGGCTGATCGGCAACGTGCGCGTGCGCACGCTGGGGACGGTGGGCGGCAGCCTCGCGCACGCGGATCCCGCCGCCGAGCTGCCCGCGGTGATGACGGCGCTCGACGCGCGGCTGGCGATGGCGGGGCCGTCGGGCCGGCGCACGCTCGCCGCGCGCGACTTCTTCACGGGCCTGCTGACGACGGCGCTGGCGCCCGACGAGATCCTGACCGATGTCGAGATCGGCGCGCTGCCCGCGCACGGCTGGGCGGTGGAGGAGATATCGCGCCGCGCCGGCGACTTCGCCATCGTGGCCGTGGTCGCGCTGGTGAGCCTGGACGGCCGCGGGCGCGTGGACGACGCGCGCCTGGCCTTCGGCGGCGTCGCCGACCGTCCCGTGCAGGCGCGCGCCGCCGAGGATGCGCTGCGCAGCCGGGAGCCGTCGACCGATGCGCTCGCGCGGGCCGCGCAGATCGCACGCGACGCGCTCGATCCGCCCTCCGACGCCTTCGTGTCGGGCGCGTACCGCCGCCACGTCGCCGGCGTGCTGTGCCGCCGCGCGCTCACCCGCGCCGTCGAGCGGGCGCGGCGATGATCGCGCGGCTCGTCCTCAATGGCCGCCCGCGCGAGGTCGAGGTGCGCCCCAACCAGACGCTCCTCGAGTTGCTGCGCGACACGCTCGGCATCTTCGACGTCAAGGAGGGCTGCGACGAGGGTGTGTGCGGCGTCTGCACGGTGCTGCTCGACGGACGCCCGGTGTCGAGCTGTCTGGTGCTGGCGGCCGGGCTGCGCGGCAGCGCCGTCATGACGCTGCGCGGGCTCGAGCGCAACGGTGGCCTGCATCCGCTCCAGGACGCGTTCGTGCGCCACGGCGCCGTGCAGTGCGGCTTTTGCACGCCGGGCATGCTCCTGACCGCGCTGGCCTTCCTCGAGCGGCAGCCGCGTCCCGACCGCACGGCGATCCGCGCCGCGCTGGAGGGCAACCTCTGCCGCTGCACCGGATACACGAAGATCGTGGACGCGGTGGAGGCCTACGTGCGCGAGAGCCATGCCTGACGCGGTCGCGGCGCGCGGGGCGCTGCGCGTCGTCGGCCAGCCCGTCGCCCGCCACGACGCGCGCGACAAGGTCTCCGCGGCGACGGCCTACGCGGCGGACTGGGCGCTGCCCGGCATGCTGCACGCCGCCGTGCTGCGCTCGCCCTACCCGTCGGCGCGAATCGTCCGGCTCGAGACGAAACGGGCGGCGGCGATGGCCGGCGTCGCCATCGTGCTCACCGCGAAGGACGTGCCGCGCAACACGCTGGCCACGGACGTGCCGGGTCAGACCACGGCCGTCGGGCCGCTGCGCGCGACGCTGCACGTGCTGGCCGAGGATCGCGTCCGCCACCAGGGCGAGCCCATCGCGCTGGTGGCCGCCGAGACGCTCGAGCTGGCGCAGGCCGCGGTCGAAGCGATCGAGATCGAGTACGACGTCACGCCCGGCGTGTTCACGCCCGAGGCCGCGCTGGCACCAGGCGCGCCGGCGGTGCACGGCACGGGCAATCAGCTCGCCCGGTGGCGGGTCGCGCGCGGCGACGTCGCCCGCGCGCTGCAGGACGCCGCCGTCGTCGTCGAGGGCGAGTACACGACCCAGCTCGTGGACGCCGCGTATCTGGAGCCCGAGTCGGGCGTGGCCTGGATCGATTCCGACGGCGTCATCACCATCCGGCTGTCCACGCAGGTCATCGAGCACTTCCGCGACGTGGCGGAGGTGCTCCAGGTCCCGCAGAACCGCGTGCGCGTCATCGGCACGTACCTCGGCGGCGGCTTCGGCGGCAAGGAAGACGTCACCGTCGAGGCGTACCTGGGACTGCTCGCGCTCAAGACCGGCCGCCCGGTGAAGATGGTGTGGACGCGGCAGGAGTCGCTGCTGTCGCGCGCCAAGCGCCACCCGTATCGCCTGCGCTATCGCACGGGCGCCAACGCCAACGGCGAGATCGTCGCCCAGCAGATCGAGCTGCTCGCCGACGCCGGCGCCTACGCGTACCTCTCGGCGCTCGTGCTGCTCTACTCGACGGTGACCGCCGCCGGCCCCTATCGCATCGCCAACGTCGAGGTCGACGCGCGCGTGGCCTACACCAACAACCCGCCCACCAGCGCCATGCGCGGCTTCGGCGCCATGCAGACGGTGTTCGCCTACGAGTCCCAGATGGACCGCGTCGCGCGGACCCTCGGCATGGATCCGCTCGCGCTCCGTCGCGTGAACGCGCTGCGACGCGGCGACACACTGCCCGTCGGCCAGGTGATCGAGACTCACGTCGCGCTGCCCGAGCTCTGCGAGAAAGCGTGGGCCGCGCTCGGGCCGCCGGCGCCGCCGCGCGCGCCCCATCTCAAGGTGGGCCGCGGGCTCGCGTGCAACTTCCAGCCCTACGGCCGCATCGTGTGGCTGCACGACTGGGCCAGCGCCTGGATCGGCTTCGAGATGGACGGCAGTCTCGTCGTCCGCTGCGGGTGCCCCGACGTCGGCGGCGGCCAGGCGTCCTCGCTCTGCCAGATCGCCGCCGAGGTCCTCGGCGTCCCGCTGACCCGCATCTCGGTACACGTGTCCGACAGCGCGCTGACCCCGCTGGCCGGCACCACGACGGCCAGCCGCCAGCTCTACATGTCGGGCAACGCGGTGCTGAAGACGGCGCGCGAGCTGCGGGCGCCGCTGCTGCGCGTCGCCGCAACCCTGCTCGGCGGCGACGCCGACGAGCTCGACATGGACGAGGGCAACGTCACGACGCCCGACGGCCGCACGCTGCCCATCGCACGTTTGTTGGCCGAGTGCGCGCGCGTCGGCGTGCCGCGCAGCCATCTGGGCGTGTACCACGCGCCGGCCGGGGAGCCCGTCGATCTGGCCAGGGGCTCGGGCAAGGTGTTCCCCGACTACACCTTCGGCGCGCACGCCGCCGAGGTAGAGGTCGACACCGAGACGGGCGTGGTGCGCGTGCTCGGCTACGCGGCCGCCCACGACGTGGGGCGCGCGATCAATCCGCAGTCGGTGGAGGGCCAGATCCAGGGCGGCGCCGTGCAGGGGCTCGGCTACGGGCTCATGGAAGAAGTCGTGGTCGAGGACGGCATCAACCTCACGACGTCGTTCGCGACCTACCTGATCCCGACGGCCGCCGACGTGCCCGATGTGCGCGCCGTCGTCGTCGAGTCCGGCGAGGGGCTCGGCCCCTTCAACGCCCGCGGCATCGGCGAGCCGCCCATCGGCCCGCCCGCCGCCGCCATCGCCAACGCCATCGAGGACGCGACCGGCGCGCGCCTCACGCGCCTGCCGATCACCGCCGAGCGCGTGGCGCGGGGGCTGGGCCTGCTCGAGGACGCGTCGTGACCCTTGAAAGATGGCCACGTCATGGCTACAATTGATGACCGTATGAGGACACGTCAACGTGCGGCGGTCACCGTCAAGATTGCCGAGCTCAAGAATCGCCTGAGCCATTACCTGCGGCGGGTGCAGCGCGGCGAATCCATCCTCGTCTGTGATCGCGATCGCGTCATTGCGCGGATCGAGCGCGCCGGCACCCATGCCCCTGTCCCTGGAGACGATGCCGAGTGGCTGGATCGTCTCGAGCGGCGCGGTGTGATACGGCGCGGCACCGGCGCCCTTTCGCGGAAATGGCTCGCCAGCCGGCCCCGCGTCAAAGCCGACGTGGTTGCAGCCCTTCTCAAGGAGCGCGAAGAGGGTCGGTGAGATTCTGGGACAGCTCGGCCGTCGTCCCTCTCCTGATCCAACAGGAACGCTCTTCTCGTGCCGCGGCGTGGGTGAGCGGCGACGACGCGATGGTGATGTGGACGCTGACTCCGGTGGAAGTTGTCTCCGCGCTTCGCCGGCTCGTCCGCGAGGGGGCGCTCTCCGAGGATGCTGCGCGGGTCGCGGAGGTCCGACTGGGCGAGATGCTCGATAGGTCTCACATCGTGATCGACGTCGAGGCCGTCAAATCACTGGCGGCGCGGTTGCTGCGGCTGCATCCCCTTCGCGCCTTCGACGCCCTCCAGCTCGGCGCGGCGCTGCACTGGACCGAAGGGAACCCGCAAGGTCGAACGCTGCACACGCTCGACAACCGGCTTGCGCAGGCGGCAGAGCGCGAAGGCTTTCTCGTTCCTAAAGCATGAAGCGGATGTCCGAGCCGTACGTCGGAAACGCGTAGAGGGTCTCTTTCAGCGCGTCGGCCCGGAGGCCCAGCCGGATCGCGACGGCGAACAGGTTGATCACCTCATCTGCGTGAGGGCCGAGCAGGTGGGCGCCGAGGACCCGGCCCGTCTCCTTCTCGACCAGCACCTTGAAGCCGGAGACCGTCTCCCCGACGCGGCGGGTGTTGAACCAGCCCGACGTCTCCTGCGAATTCACGCGAACCTTCGAGCCTCGGGCGCGCGCGGCCGCCTCGCTCAGGCCCGTCGACGCGAGCGGGGGAACGGTGAAGACGGACGACGCGAAGCCCTCGTAGTTCGGCGTCCGATGGTTGCCCTGCAAGAGGTTCTCCGTGAGCACCAGCGCGTCGTGATCGGCCTTGGGGGTGAGTTGCGGGCCGTTGGCGGCGGCATCGCCGCCGGCATAGACGGCGGGATTGGACACGGACTGCAGGAATTGATTCACGATGACACCGCGCTTGTCGCGCTTGACGCCCGCGACGTCGAGATCGAGATCGTCGATGTCCGGGACCCGGCCGGCGCCATGCACGGCCATGTCGGCGTCGAAGCGCCGCTCGCTGCCGTTCTGGAGGCCGTGCACGACCACGCCGCCACCGGCGGCGTCGAGGCCGCGGACCTCGGTGTTCAGCTCCACACGCATGCCGAGCTCGCGGGTGCGCTTGACGAGCAGGTCCACCAGGTCCGGGTCGAAGGCGTCGAGCGGCCGGGCGCCGCGGTCGAGAATGGTGACCTCCGCGCCGGCGCGGGCAGCGACGTGGGCGAACTCGAACGAGATGTAGCCGCCGCCGACGAAGATCAGGCGTGAGGGCAGCCGATCGAGGTTCAGGAACTCCTCGCTCGTCGTCAGTCGCGCCGCACCGGCGAACGGGAGCGGCGCCGGCTTCGCGCCGGCCGCGATGAGAATGCGGCGGCCGACGAGCCGGTCGTCACCGAGCGCCAGCGTGGTCGATCCGACGAAGCGGGCTCGACCGTGGAACTGCTCGACCCCGATCTTCGCCCAGGACTCCTCGGTACGCCGCGGCGTCGGATCGACCATCGAGCGCTTGAATCGCATCAGGTCGGGCCAGGCGAGGGTCACTCCGTCGGCACGCACGCCGTGGCCGGCCAGGTCGCGCGCAGCCTGAACGGCCTCGGTGGCGCCGACCAGGATTTTCTTCGGGACGCATCCGCGGAGCGCGCACGTGCCTCCGAAGGGCTTGGAGTCGATGACGGCGACCGTCCAGCCGGCCTCGCGACAGCGTGTCGCGACCGCCGACGTCACCCCGGTCCCGACGACGACAAGATCGAACTGTCGCTCCATGGCGGCGCCTCCGTGGGATCAACGCGGGCTATTCGATGCTGAAGTGCGCTTCGGTCGTGCGCCCGGTGAGCCCGTTGATCGGCAGGATGTCCTGGGGGCACGCGGAGAACGCGACGACCAGATCCATCTCGGCGCGGAACAGCGCGTAGCTCCCGGGCGTCGACACGGGCTCGCCCCACGCCAGCCGCCCGTCGGGCGTCCACGGGATGTTCATGAACAGGTTGAGCGACGGCGGCGTGGCGGGGATCTTCATCCCCAGCTCGGCCAGCGCGGCGTGCAGGTTGTCGCGGCAGTTGTCGTGATAGCCCTTCACGCCGAGCAGGCCATAGCGATCCGGGTCGCACGGCGCCATCAATGTGTCGTGCGCGCAGGCCGACGTGTCCTCGACCAGCGTGAGGATCGGGCGCCGGCGGTTGGTCACGAACGAATCGCCCACGGCCGCCGCGAGCTTCATGAACCACGCGCGGCTCGCCTCCATGGCCATCCACTCGGCCGGGTCCTGCGCGTTGAAGGCCCACGCGTCGACGACCTGGGTCCCGTGGGTGTTGACGACGCGGATGCGCTGACCCGTGCGCACGCGCGCCGCCTTGCCACGCCGCGCGGGAATCGTGACGACGCTCATGGGCCCTGCAGCCCGTGGCCGCCGCGATAGTCCGACGGCGTCGGCGACTTCCAGCCCGCGAGCAGCTCGGCAGCCGGCTGCCAGATCTCGATCGCAAGCGGGCGGCAGATGTCGAGCCGATCGCCTCCGCCCGATCCCCACACCGGCGCCGACATATCGCCGTGCGGGCACACCGACAGCGCGGCCAGCACGTCGAGCTCGGCGAAGAACTCGATGTAATCGCCGGCCTTGGCGGGGCTCGGCTTCGTGAAGTACCGGCCCTCGGCGGTGAGGCCGGTCACCTGGAAGACGTTGAGCACGTCGTGCACGTCGAGCTCGGTCAGGCGATACGGCGCCACCGCCCTGACCAGATTCGAATGGCAGCAGAGGTCGAGCTCCTCGCCGTTGAGCAGCTTGTGGACGTAGGGATCGCAGCGGGTGCCGAGCAGATCGTGACAGCCGGCGCCGTCGGCGTCGCGGCCGTACCGGATGGTGTCGGCCGTGATCGTCAGCATCGGGCGCAGGTAGGGCAGGCACGACCACAGCCGATCGAACGTCGTCACGTGCGCCTGGTGCAGCTGGCGCGTGCGCGAGGCCCAGAAACGCTCGCGCGGGTTGGCGAGATTCCAGACGTTGAGGTCGGCCACCTGCGGCCCCTCGACCGCCACGATCCGAAAGATCTGTCCGGCCCGCACCGGCCACGCCCGCCCCGAGCGTCGCGGGATGACGAACCGCTCCACCAGGGTCCGCTTGCCGGCATCCGGCGCCAGGCGCGTATAGAAGGCGCGGTTCACCTCGAGCGCCGAGCCCGGTTTCGCCTGGTAGATCACGTGGGGTTGCGCCATCGCCTCACCTCGCCATGGCCCCAGCTGAGTTGACAACGAGCGAGCGGAATAGTCTCATACCCGCCATCTCGGTCGAGCGCCCGATCGGAGGACAGCCATGAGAGTCTCACGGATCATCACGGTCGCCATCGTGCTCTTCGCCTTCGCCGCCGCCGGCGGCAACGCCGCCGCTCAGCAGTGTCCGAAGGGCAAGCTTCGCCTCTACACATCGTGGCCGATGCAAGGCGCGATGCTGCCGGAAGGCACCGGCATGAAGAACGGCGTGGACCTCGCCGTCTCGGAGGTCAACGGCACCGTCGCCGGGTATTGCCTCGAGGTGGTGAACCTGGACGACGCCTCGCCGCAGACCGGCAAGTGGGACGGCGCCGTCGAGGCGGAGAACGCGAACAAGGCCATCGGCGATCCGCTCGCCATCGTGTACATCGGCACCTACAACTCCGGGGCCGCCAAGGTCTCGATCCCCATCACCAATCGCGCGCACATGGCCCAGATGACGCCGGCCAACACCTATCCCGGCCTCACCAAGAAGCGCGGGGCCGCCCCCGGCGAGCCCGAGATCTACCGCCCGGGCGGCTACGTGAATTACTTCCGCCCGATCCCGGCCGACGACATCCAGGGCGCCGTGGGCGCCAAGTGGGCCAAGCGGATGGGCGCCAAGAAGGTCTACGTCCTCAACGACCAGGAGCTGTACGGCAAGGGCATCGCCGACGTCTTCGAGGCCACCGCGAAGAAGATCGGTCTCCCCGTCGTCGCCAACGAGGGCATCGACTGGAAGCAGCCCGACCAGAAGCCCGTGCTCACCAAGATCCGCGCCTCCGGCGCCGATCTCGTCTACCTCGGCGGCGTGATCGAGACGGGCGCGCAGGTGATCATCCGGCAGATGAAGGAAGTCGGGCTCACGGCGCCGCGCACCCGCTTCATGGGACCCGACGGCCTGCTGGAGGAAGAGCTGCTCAAGGGCGCCACCTGCGACGCCGCGCTGGCGACCGACATGCGCGTGACCTTCGCCGGCCTGCCCTTCGAGAAGATGCGGGGCGTCGGCGCCAAGACGTACGAGAACTACAAGGCGAAGTTCGGCAAGGAGCCGACCTCGTACGCGCTCTACGCAGCCGAGGGCACCCGCGTGATCATCGACGCCATCAAGCGCTCGGCGCCGGTCATCGAGAAGGCGAAGGACGTCACCGACAAGCGCGAGGCCCTGCGCAAGGCCATCGCGGCGACGAAGAACTTCGAGGGCATCAACGGCAAGTGGAGCTTCGACGAGAACGGTGACGTCGACTACGACACCATGTCGGGCTTCAAGGCCGTGAAAGCCGACACCCCCATCGGCTGCAAGTTCCAGTTC
>QHSB01000024.1:6924-12409 GCA_003220335.1 Candidatus Rokuibacteriota bacterium | reverse complement strand
CCAGTGAAGGCAGAGACCTCTCACGGCGCGGAGAAGCGGGGCATGAATCAAATAGAGGGAAAAGCTGGCCACGCCGAGCCGGTTGAGCCCGGGCCGACTCAGGTGAGCCACGAAGAGCCCGCGGCCATGGGCCAAACCGAGGATGAGAAGAATCGAGCCGGGCACGTAGAGCAGCCCTCCCCACAATGGCCAAGCCACGTACGGCCGGTACATCGCCCCCGCGATGATCAGCCCGATACCTGTCGCCTGCGCCAGGCCGGACACGCCCGCGAGTCTTTGCCCCGACGACGTCAGAAAGAGGCGGGCCGAGAAGACACCCAGGAGAAATTCCACAAACCTCGAGGGAGCGAACCGGGAAACGAAATAGAGACGGGCCTCGTCGGATGACCCGTGCCAGAGGAACAATCCGAGGCCGCACGCATAACCCATGACCACAACCACCGGCACCCAACGACGGCGGTTCCCCAACGCGAAGAACATGGCCACCGGAGCAAGGAGATAAAAGAACCACTCGCAGCTGATGCTCCATGACGGGACGTTCAAATAACCGGAGAACGCCGGTGTCGAGGACGGCCAGAAGCATTGCAGCAGTAATAGATGGAGGGGCACCGCACGCCAGTCGAGGGGCAGGTGCGGACTGAAGGTCGCGACGGGCAGCACCAGCAGCAGTGTCAAGAAGTGGACGGGATAGATTTTCGTCAGGCGATCCCAGACAAACCGCGTGTAGCGGGCTGCCGAGATGCCACCCCGGAACACGTCCGCGTAGTTGTAGGTCAGGATGAATCCGCTGAGGAGAAAGAAGAAAGATACGCCGACTTCGGCCGCACTGAAAAGTAGCGTGCGGCCGCCCACCGCCTCCATCCCCGGGATGGTCAAGACGACGTGATACAAGTACACGAGGAGTGCCGCGTAAAACCGGATGCCGGTCAGCCCCAACAGTTCTCTTCTGTCTCGAATCCTAGGGACCGCGCGCCCAATGGGCATGTGCATAGAGCCCTCCACCGCGCATAGTGCGAGCCAGACCGCCGCTGTTCATTTCGAGAACTTCAATGCCGAATGCGGCGAGAACGGACTATGAGGTCGAAGCGCAGTCGTCGAGCGACGCACGGGGGAGCGTGGTGCGGGAGTTGCGGCTGCGAACTCGAGCGGCTCGTGGACGCGGCAAGGTCGGGGCTTGCTGCAAGCATTCAAGCCAGTAGAGTGCAACGTCGACCGTCGCGGGTGGTGCGATCGAGGGAAGCTCGGCCTCTCGATAGCTTCGCCGAATATCGTCCGCGGGCTCCGTGAGCTTGATGGTCACTTCGGTCCTGAACGGGACGACGAAGTCCGAGCCATCGATGTCGAGCACTTCGAAGAGTACGAAGGAGAGCACGAGACAGAGGGAGGCCACATACGCCACGGTCCGCAGGGCTGAGTACGGGCGTCGGCGCGCCTTCACGGCCGCGCGAGCACGGGCAGGATCCCGCTTATGGGGCATCTCTGGCTCCTTCATCAGCCGGGCCGGTGCACCGAGTGAAACCAGGGCGTGACTCTATTCCCGTCTTCCATAGAGTGTCAATCCCAATGTCGCCCTGGCGGCCGGTGGCAGACTTGACCTGCGGGCGCCACGCGCGTCCGGAGGAGGTCTCATGCTCACTGAACGCATTGCTCCCATCGAGGACCCCGGGCTCGCCGTTCGGGGGTTCTACGCCATCGGCCGGCGGCTGTTTGGACAGGTGCCGACGCCCCAGAAGCTGATGGCCCATCGCCCGGCGCTGATGCTCGGCCTGGGCGCGTTATGGACGTCGATCGAGCGCTTCGGTACCTTGGACGGCCGCCTGCGCGCGCTCATGCAGCTGCACGTCGCCCGGTTGTACGACGTCGCCTACTGAATGGACATCCGTCACGCCGTTGGCGTGAAGGAGAATATCGACGAGGAGACGCTGGCCGCGTTACGCGACTGGCGGACGAGTGACCATTTCAGCGGCCGCGAGAAGGCCGCGCTCGAGCTCACTGAGGAGATTGTCGCCGATGACCGTGAGGTCTCGGACGCGTGCTTCGCGCGAGTTCGGGAGTACTTCTCCGAGGCGGACGTCCTGGAGCTGGTATTCGTGATCGGCTACCAGGTCTTCGCGAGCAAGTTCGCCAAGGCGTTCCGCTTGGCGCCGCAGGGCTTCGCGGCCAGGGCGTGATCGGTTCCCGGCTGTTGGGGTCGTGGTTCTTCTCGCCGCCGGCCGCCGAGGCCGGCGGCGGTCGTGATACCCGGCGTCACATGGACAACGCGTGTGAAGCCCGCGACGGCCGGCGATCCATCGCCCGCTCGATCAGTCGCAGCACGTCCTCCCGCGAACCGCCTCCGAGCCTTCCCAGGCGATGAGCGGCACCATGAGCAGCCCCGCCGCCGGATCAGCCCACCACCAGCCGAGCCATGCGTTGAGACCGAGACCGGCCAGAAGGATCGCGGACAGATACGCACAGATTCGCGTCTGACGCGCCTCCGCCTCCAGTGCACCGCTCCCGAGACGGCTCGCGATCCGGCGTTTGAAATGGACGAGGAGCGGCATCACGATCAATGACAACGCGGCGATGACGATTCCGATCGTCGACGGCTCGGGTACGCGCCGCTCGAGCAAGGCGCGGATGGCACCATAGGCGACGTAAGCGGCGAGCAGCAAAAAGCAGCCGCCGATGATCCGCAGCGTCTGACGCTCGGCCGCCTCGCGTCGCCCCTCGTCGGCATCCCGGCGCAGCCGCCAGAGTGCCGCCAGGCTGCTGGCGACCTCGATCGCCGAGTCGAAGCCGAAGCCGACCAGCGCGACGCTTCCGGCGAGGAACCCGGCGATCAGCGCGACGAGGCATTCGAGCGAATTCCACGCGATGGTGACGTACTGCAGCCGGCGGCCGTGACGAGCGGCCGCGGTCCGCAGCTCCTGGGCCATCATCCTCCCGTACTTCATCATGAGGTCGCCCGTCAACTCCAACACGCGCACTTCCTGATCACTCCCCACCGCCGTGATGATGATGCCGTGGCCGGCCGTGATCGGGTCGCGGTGCGTTCATCATTCGCAGCATGCGCGGCCCGCCGGTACCCATGAACCACGACCGCCAGGGCCAGGAAGACAACATCGAGGACCGCCGTGTAGTTGAGCGTCAGGTGCGGCATCAGCCGCCGTAGCCCCAGTTCCAGCAGGGCAGCCGTTCTTTCCAGAACCAGTCGTCGCACAACGCCTCGTCGCAGCGCCGACGGCAGTCTCGCTCGCTGAGGTCGTTCGTGCAGCTCAGCGTCTCGCCGGCGCGGCAGTAACACGCGCCGAGGAACGTCCTGGGGGCCTCGGCGCGTGCGATCGCCGTGCTGCCACTGCCGACCGCGGCGATCAGCAGAACGCCCAGTCCCGCGCGTTGTGCGATGGTCGTCATTGCGAGACCGTGCCCGCCTTCCTATACTCCTCGGCATGCCGCTGCGCCCACCCCACCCGCGCGCCATGTACGCGCTGTCGACGCTGCTCACCGTGGGCGCGCTCACGACGGCGGGCGGCGAGCCGATGCTCCTGCGCCAGGTGGTGGCGACGGGCGATGTCGCGCCGGGCGGCGGTGTCTTCGACCGTTTCGGCGCGGAGTCGATGCCGATCGTAGCACCGGTCAACGCCAGGGGCGACGTCGTGTTCTTCTCCACGCTCGGCCGCGGTGGCGCCGAGGAGGGTCTCTTCGTGTGGTCGCGCGGCCGCATTGGCGCCGTGGCGCGCGAGGGCGACCGCGTGCAAGGCGTCGGCCGCCTGTCCGGCTTCGGCAAGCACCCGGCACCCGGTCTCAACGACGACGGAACGGTTGTGTTCGCAGCCGCCATCACCGGCGGGCGCGCCGTCGAGGGGATCTTCGCCGCGCAGAACGGGCGCATCCGTCCGGTGGCGCTCAGCGGCGCCGCGGCGCCGGGCGTCGCCTCCGGAACACTGGCCGGGATGGACGCTCCCGTGATCAACGCGCGGGGAGAGATCGCGTTCCTGGCGACCGTACGACGCGGACGGGAGAGCATGGAAGCCCTGCTGCTCTCCACGCGCGGCCAGCTCCAGAAAATCGTCGCCCAGGGAGATCCAGCGCCGGCCGGCGGCACGTTCGCCGGCTTCGGGCCCCCCGCGATCAACCGCGAGGGCGCCGTCGCCTTCGGCGGCGCCGTCGAGGGCAGGGCCGTACCCGGGGGGATTTTCGTCTGGAAGGGGGGAAGGCTTCGCATGGTGCTCGGCGCGGGCGACGAGACGCCCATCGGTGGAATCTTCGCGAAGTTCTCCGAGCGGCTGGGCCTCAGCGACGCGGGAACGATCGCGTTTCACGGCCTCCTGAAGGCAGCCCCCGTCGCCGCGGCCATCTTCGCGATCGAGGATGGGCGGCCGCGGATGGTCGCACGGCTCGGCGATCCTGCGCCGGGCGGCGGACACTTCTCGAACTTCGGTCTCTGGCCGGCGGCCGGCGCTTCCGGGACGATCGCGTTCGCCGCATCGGTCGATGACGGGCCGAGTCCCGTCATCGTCGTACGCACGGCGGCCGACGGGCTGCGTCGCGTGGTCGGCGTCGGTGACAGCGTGCCGAGCGGCGCCCGCATCGCCACGCTGACCCTCCTGCCGGTCGTCAGCGTGAATACTGGCGGCGCCGTCTCGTTTGCGGTGGTTCCCACCGCTACCGGCGAGGGGCCCGAGGGCCTGTTCCTGGCCACGCCGGGGCCCTGACCGCGCCGTCAATTCATATCGTAGGGCGGGTACTCGATGAAGACGTTGGCGGCGGTGATGAGCTTGTGCGGCGTCAGGGTCCGGGGCGGTACGGGTTCACCCCGCAACATGCGCAAGGCCAGCGGCAGGACCTCGTAGCCGAGCCGATCCAGGTAGAACGCGACCGAGCCGATCACGATGCTGTTGCGGTTGGTCGGGTCGATCTCCTTGCGGTCGTTGATTCCACCGTGGATGGTGCGGTCCACTCCCTGCCCCACGATCGCAGCGTCGCGCGCGCGTCCGGTCGCCTCGACGGCCGCCTTCGCAGCGAGCGCGGTGGCGTCGTCGGTGGCTGCGATCAGGACCTTGCGTGACGGGTTCGCGGAGAGGAACGCTCCCAGAAGTGGCGCCACCTGCGCGGGATTGCCCTGTGTGTCGAGCGTCGTCAGCCGCGCGGCGGGCAGGCGCTCGCGGAGCGCGTCGGTGACGCCGCGCACGCGCTCGGGCACGCGCTCGGCGGCCGCCGACACGCGGCCGATGGCGACCGCCACCGTCGGTTGCCCGGGCCACGTTCGTGCGGCGAACTGGGCGAGCGCCTCGCCAGCCACGCGACCGGCGGCGACATTGTCGAGGGCGTAGAGCGGCGCCCCCGGCACTGGATCGTTGACCGCCAGCACGGGAATTCCGGCCGCCTTCAGCTTCTGAGCCACCGTCGCGTTGGCGGTCGCGCCGCGGTGGTACTGCACGTAGAGGTCGACGCGGCCGGCGACCGCGGCCTCGGCGTTCTCCACGGCGCGCACGTCGTCGCG